>NZ_KV821138.1:59403-167852 GCF_001815595.1 Staphylococcus sp. HMSC070D05
GAAGGATAAATACCTTTAAAGTCTTTACCTTCAGATTCACCGTATAACTGTTTCCACCATTCATTAAAGTACTGCATAGATGGTTCGTAGTTAATTAACATCTCAGTTGTATAACCTTTACTATAAAGAACATTTCGAATTGTTGCATATTGATATGCAATATTCTCTTCTAAATTTTCAGATGATAGTTCTTTACGAGCTTTATTTGCCCCATTCATAATTCCTTCAATATCAATACCTGCAGTTGCAATCGGTAATAATCCTACCGCAGTTAATACTGAATAACGACCACCTACATCATCAGGTACAACAAATGTTTCATAACTTTCATTATCTGCTAATTGTTTCAATGCACCTTTTGCTTTATCAGTTGTAGCAAAAATACGTTTTTTCGCTTCATCTTTACCATATTTTTCTTCAACTAATTGTTTAAACAATCTAAATGCTACAGCAGGCTCAGTAGTTGTTCCTGATTTAGAAATAACATTTACTGAAAAGTCTTTATCAGACAAGTAATTCACTAATTCTTGTGTATAACTTGAAGATAAGTGATTTCCTACAAATACAATTTCAGGATATTCTGTACTGTTACGGAAAGATGACGTAAGCATTTCAATTGCAGCACGTGCACCTAAATATGAACCGCCAATTCCAATAACTACTAATACATCTGAATTTGATTGAATATGTTTTGCAGCTTTTTGAATTCTAGAAAACTCTTCTTTATCGTAATCTTCAGGTAAATTTACCCAACCTAAAAAGTCGCTTCCAGCACCTGTACCTTCATGAATCGTTTTATGAATTGTTTTTACAATGTCTTTTTGTTGATCAAGTTCATGTTGACCAAAAAACTCTAACGTTTTGCCATAATCTAATTGAATATGAGTCATTTATAAATCCTCCAATATTTATGAATTAGTTTCATTTTACTAACTTTAAGTTATCTATTCAATGAACAAGTTCAATTATTCAAAAAATAACCTGCTTTTTTATAGAATCATTGAATTACTTTACCTTGTAATGAATACATAATTGAAACAGCAATCAACACTTTATTTGTAGTAATATTCAATAAATATAGAAATAACAATAGATAATTAATTATATTTCAATTATTTTATTTTGTATAAATATGTAAAAAAATGGTTTTATTTTCATAAACAATCTGTTAGGATAGAATTATATTAATTTTCAGAAAAATTTGAGGTGACAATATGAAAGATAAAATTGTTTTAGCTTATTCAGGTGGATTAGATACTAGTGTAGCTGTTAAATGGCTTATAGATAAAGGGTATGATGTCGTGGCAGTATGTTTAGATGTTGGCGAAGGTAAAGATTTAGATGTTGTTTATTCTAAAGCATTAGACATGGGCGCCATCGAATGTCATATTGTTGATGCAACTAAGGAATTTAGTGAAGATTATGTAAGTTATGCAATAAAAGGAAATTTAATGTATGAAAATAGTTATCCTTTAGTATCTGCGCTTTCAAGACCGTTAATAGCGAAGAAATTAGTAGAGATTGCTGAACAAACCAAGTCAATTGGTATTGCACATGGTTGTACTGGTAAAGGTAATGATCAAGTACGTTTTGAAGTAGCAATTAAAGCACTTAACCCTAATTTGAAGACATTTGCTCCTGTTAGAGAGTGGGGATGGAGTCGTGAAGAAGAAATCGACTATGCAATCAAACATGGTATTCCTGTAGGTATTAATCATGATTCACCTTATTCCATCGATCAAAATTTATGGGGCCGTGCAAATGAATGTGGTATTTTAGAAGACCCATATGCTGCTCCACCGAAAGATGCCTATGATTTAACTGCTGAATTAGAGGATACACCAGATACACCAGATGAAATTATCTTATCATTTAAAAATGGTGTTCCTGTTCAACTTAACCATAAAGACTATGATTTAGATCAGCTAATTCTAACATTAAATGATTTAGCTGGTAAACATGGTATCGGACGTATCGATCACGTAGAGAATCGTTTAGTTGGTATAAAATCACGTGAAGTATATGAAACGCCAGGTGCTGAAGTTATATTAAAAGCTCATAAGTCTTTAGAAACATTGACATTAACTAAAGATGTGGCACATTTTAAACCAGTCATTGAAAAACAATTTGCTGAACAAACATATAATGGTTTATGGTTCTCACCTTTAACAGACAGTCTAAAGCAATTCATCGATAGCACTCAACAATACGTTGAAGGAGATGTCAGAGTTAAATTATTTAAAGGTAATGCTATTGTTAATGGTAGAAAATCACCTTATACACTTTATGATGAAAAGTTAGCAACTTATACTAAAGAAGATGCTTTTGATCAATCAGCTGCAGTCGGCTTTATCGATATTTATGGACTACCAACACAAGTAAATGCTTATTTACATGGAGGTTATAATAATGAGTAATAAAGCATGGGGAGGTCGTTTTCAACAACAACCTGAAGAGTGGGTAGATGAGTTTAATGCTTCTATTGATTTTGACCAAACGCTTTTAGATGAGGATATTCAAGGTAGCATTGCACATGCAACAATGCTTGCACATCAAAACATTATTTCTGAAGAAGAAAAAAATGCTATTGTAAAAGGTTTGAAAGATATACAGGCAGATTTTCATAACCATAATATTAAATTTAAACATGCTTTAGAAGATATACATTTAAATATCGAACATGAACTGATACAACGCATTGGAGATCCAGGTGGCAAGTTACACACAGGTCGTAGCAGAAATGATCAAGTAGCAACAGACTTACATCTCTATGTAAAAAAACAAGTCATTGAGATTCAAGCACTCATTCGTTCATTCCAAGATGCTATTTTAACTCTAGCAAAATCTCATGTAGACACGATTATGCCAGGCTATACGCACTTACAACGTGCTCAACCTATTTCTTTCGCTCATCACATCATGACATATTTTTGGATGTTGGAAAGAGATTATACACGTTTTGCAGATAGTTTAAAACGTATTGATATATCTCCTCTTGGCGCTGCAGCATTAAGTGGCACTACGCATCCTATCGATAGACATAAAACTCAAAAATTACTTGGTTTTGAATATATTTATGAAAATAGTCTTGATGCAGTGAGTGATCGTGATTACATTATTGAAACATTGCATAATATATCATTAACAATGACTCACCTATCACGTTTTGCGGAAGAAATTATTTTTTGGTCTACGGATGAAGCGAAATTTATTACACTATCTGATGCATTTTCTACTGGTTCATCTATTATGCCTCAAAAGAAAAATCCAGATATGGCTGAACTCATTCGTGGTAAAGTTGGACGTACGACAGGACATTTAATGAGTATGCTTGTAACATTGAAAGGCTTGCCTCTTGCATATAATAAAGACTTACAAGAGGATAAAGAAGGTTTATTTGATTCAGTTCGTACGATTAAAGGTTCATTACGTATTTTTGAAGGTATGCTTAATACGTTAACAGTTAATACAAATCGTTTAAATGAAACTGTACATCAAGATTTTTCTAATGCAACAGAACTTGCAGATTATTTAGTAGCCAAGAATGTACCGTTTAGAACAGCACATGAAATTGTAGGAAAAATTGTCTTTGAATGTATTCAACAAGGTATCTATTTGTTAGATGTACCATTTGAACGTTATCAAGAATTAAATGATAAAATCGAAGAAGATGTATATGATTACTTAAAACCAACAAATTGTTTAAATAGAAGAAAAAGTTATGGCTCTACAGGCCAAGACGCTGTGCGTCATCAATTAAACGTTGCAGAAAATATTTTAAAACAATAATGAATACTATTATTAAGTGACTATGAATTGAATAAATAAGATTCTAATAAACTATCTACTTGAGAAATGAGTCTAAATCGATTAATCGTTTTATACGAAGGGGTTTGATTTTGTGAAAATCACATTACTTGTGAGAATAAGTAATGAAGTTTCCTTGGGTAGAGTAAGTTAAGTCATGTTAGACTCTTTGTATATAAGGCACCTCGTTAATTTAGTTTAGTGAAGTTTATTAAATTATACGAAAGGGCCTTATTTTTTTAGTGTTTCAATGTAAAATGACGCATAAAGACAAAATATTTGGGCTAGACTCATTTTTTAGTTAAATTTAATTATTTTAACTTTCTCTATATTTATTGTTAATAAATTAATAGTTTTGCTAAAATTTTGAAAAAATTCTTCTAAAAATTTCTTCTCTTTGCTAAAGTTTTAATGTATTTTTAAACTGAATTGAGAGGATGAGTTTTTTGAAGATTTCTAAAAAAGTAATGATATCTAGTTTAGCAATCGCCACTATCGGTTTAGTAACATTACATAATCCAGTAAAAGCACATAATAACCCTAACAACCATGGCACTGCTTCTAATTCTGCTGTAGCACATCAACAGTCTAATCAATCACAAAATAAATATACGTCAGTAGCGATTAGTAAACATCGTAATCAAGATCATTCGAATTGGATGACTAACTTAACTGGAGAACGTTTTACGACTATTGCTCATAGAGGTGCAAGTGGCTATGCGCCAGAACATACGTTTTATGCATATGATAAAAGTCATAATGAGTTAGGGGCGTCGTACATTGAATTAGACTTACAACGTACAAAAGATGGACAATTTGTAGCAATGCATGACGAAACCGTTGATCGTACAACAAACGGTACAAGTCGTGTCGAAGACTATACACTCGCACAACTTAAACAACTAGATGCTGGGTCATGGTTTAACAATGCTCACCCTGAATATGCGAAACCAGAATATAAAAATGCTAAAGTCCCTACTCTAGATGAAATTTTATCTCGCTACGGTACAAAGGCTAATTATTATATTGAAACTAAAAATCCTAATGTATATCCAGGTATGGAAGAACAACTACTTGAAACATTAAAGAAACATCACATGTTAACTGGTAACTCTTTAAATCAAGGACATATATTCATTCAATCTTTCTCAGAAGAAAGTTTACAAAAAATGCACCAATTAGATTCAAGAGTACCACTGATTCGATTACTTGATAAAAATAAATTGCAACAACAAAGTGAAGCGGATTTACAACATATTCGCTCATACGCGATAGGTGTCGGTCCAGATTATACTACTTTAAACGCTGAAAACACTAAGCATTTAAAAGATTTAGGATTTCTAATTCATCCTTATACAGTGAATGAAACTGCAGATATGCAACGTTTAAACCAATATGGTGTTGACGGTCTATTTACAAATTTTGCTGATAAATATAAAGCGACTATCCCAAACGAGTGATTTTATTAATTAAATCATTCTAGAAAAAATCTCCCAATGACGAGTATATATTTCTCATCATTGGGAGTTTCATTTTTAATAGTTATATTTACGCCCATCCACGATAGCGTGCTGCTTCAGCGGTACGTTTAATTCCTACGATATAAGCTGCCAATCTCATATCAATTTTTCTATTTTTTGCTAATTCATAAATAGTATCAAATGCCTCGATTAATTTTTTCCGTAATTTTTCATTTACTTCATCTTCTGACCAGTAGTAACCTTGGTTGTTTTGTACCCATTCAAAATAAGATACGGTCACACCACCTGCACTTGCTAATACATCCGGTACAAGTAAAATATCACGTTCAGTTAAAATACGTGTAGCTTCTGGAGTAGTTGGTCCATTTGCCGCTTCCACAACAATATCCGCTTTAATATCGTGTGCATTATCTTCTGTGATTTGATTTGAAATTGCAGCCGGTACTAAAATATCACAATCAAGTTCGAATAATTCTTTATTTGAAATTGTATCTTCAAATAAGTTAGTTACAGTACCAAAACTATCACGACGATCTAGTAAGTAATCGATATCTAAGCCATTAGGATCATGTAATGCACCGTATGCGTCTGAAATACCGACTACTTTAGCACCCATATCATTTAAAAATTTAGCTAAGAAACTTCCCGCGTTCCCAAAACCTTGAATCACAATACGTGACCCTTTAATTTCTTTTCCTCTACGCTTAGCAGCTTGTTCAATAGCAATCACTACACCAAGAGCAGTAGAACGATCACGTCCTTGTGAGCCACCTAAGACAATTGGCTTACCAGTAATAAAACCAGGAGAATTAAACTTATCTAAAGCACTATATTCATCCATCATCCAAGCCATAATTTGAGAATTTGTAAACACATCTGGAGCAGGAATATCTTTAGTTGGTCCTACAAATTGAGAAATCGCACGTACATATCCTCGTGATAAACGTTCTACTTCATGAATACTCATTTGACGTGGATCACATACTATACCACCTTTACCTCCGCCATAAGGTAAGTTGACAATGCCACATTTTAAAGTCATCCACATTGATAATGCTTTGACTTCTTCTTCATCTACATCAGGATGGAAACGAACGCCACCTTTAGTAGGACCTACAGCGTCATTATGTTGTGCACGATACCCAGTAAATGTTTTAACTGTACCATCATCCATGCGTACTGGAATACGTACTTGCAAGAATCTTAATGGTTCTTTAATTAAATCATACATACCATCATCAAATCCCAATTTATGCAATGCTTCTTTAATAATGTTTTGTGTAGAAGTCACTAAATTATTATTCTCAGTCATAATCACTTTCGCCTCTTTTTTTCACAAATGTTTTCGCTTTCATAAGTATTGTAACACGCCTATACTTTTTAAAGAAATTAAATCATGCCCTATTACGTCTATTTACTCAAATACACTTCTAATTCGATTTAATGCTTCATCTATTTCTTCTTTAGTAATAATCAAAGGTGGTGCAAAACGAATTACTGTATCATGGGTTTCTTTACATATTAAACCTTTTTCTTTCAACGCTTCACAAAATGGTCTTGCACTTTCGTGTAATTCCATACCAATGAATAACCCGCGTCCACGAACTTCTTTAATTGCAGGGTGATTAATCTTTTGTAATTCTGTTTTAAAATATTCACCTAGTTCATTTGAATGTTCTGGTAAATTTTCATCAATAATGACATCTAAAGCCGCAATTGACACTGCACAAGCAAGCGGATTGCCACCAAAAGTAGAACCATGAGACCCAGGTGTAAATACATCAAGCACCTCATTATCTGCTAATACAACTGAAATTGGTAAGACGCCTCCACCAAGTGCTTTACCCAAAATATATAAATCTGGCTTAACATTATCCCAATCACATGCAAATAATTTTCCCGATCGTCCTAATCCAGCTTGAATTTCATCAGCGATAAACAAAATATTATGTTCATCACATAAATCTCTAATGGTTTTCAAATAACCTTCTGGAGGAATATTAATACCTGCTTCGCCTTGAATAGGTTCAACTAAAACAGCTGCTGTATTTTCATTAATTGCTTCTTTTAATTGTGCTTCATTACCAAAGTTAACTTTACGAAAACCCTCTAGTAAAGGACCATATCCACGTTGATATTCAGCTTCAGATGATAAAGACACAGGGGCCATTGTACGACCATGGAAGTTCCCATTAAATGCAATAATCTCAGCTTGATTTGATTCAATACCTTTAACGTCATAGGCCCAACGACGCGCAGCTTTTAATGCTGTTTCAACTGCTTCAGCACCTGTATTCATTGGTAGTGCTTTATCTTTACCAGCTAATTTACAAATTTTTTCGTACCATTCCCCTAAATTATCACTATGAAAAGCACGAGAGACAAGTGTCACTTTATCAGCTTGATGTTTTAATGCTTGAATAATTTTTGGATGACGATGACCTTGGTTAACTGCTGAATATGCCGATAACATATCTATATATTTATTACCTTCTGGATCAGTAACCCAAATTCCCTCTGCTTCTGAAACAACAATTGGTAGCGGCACATAGTTATGAGCACCGTAATGGTTTGTTAGTTCAATAATTTTTTCAGATTTAGTCATAATATCTCCCCTTTGCTTATTGTTATATTAAAACTAATCACTATATTTACTGGCTTTCGAAATTCTATTTTAAAACATTAAAATCTCTCTAACTCCATAAATGAAAGCCCTTACAAAAATAATGACATATCCCCTTGACATTTTACAAGTAAATTATTTCTATTATCTAAAATTTTGATATAAACTTTTTTCTCTTAATAAAAAAAGGTAGTGGACAAAATTCACTATGAATTCTGTCTCACTACCATACTATTTCATATTTCATTAATTATTTATCTTTACGAGGTAACGGATAAAATCCTTTATTAAATTGTTCCCATAAATTTGGTGGTAACGCATGTTTATCTTCACGATTTGGATCAAAGTACGAGATAATTTCCTCTTCTTTACCCTCTTCAATTTTATTGATAAAGTTATAATCTAGAAGAATTCCACGACCTAATGCTACGAGTTCAATGTCTGTCGATTCTACTGCATCTAAAGCATCATCAGCAGTAAATACAGAACCTATACCAATGACTGGCATACGTCCATCTACCCATTGATGGATAAGTTTTAGACGTTCTTCTCCTTCATATTTACCCTCACGTGTTTTTGAGTGGATATCCATAATTGAAATATGAACATAGTCAATCGCTTTTTTTGTAATTGTTTTAATTAATTTTTCTGTGTGTTCCATTGAAATACCAGGTGATTCTGCTTCTTCTGGTGATAATCTATAACCTACAATAAAATCTTTATTTGCATAAGTTTCTTTAACTTTTAATACTTCATCAATCACTGCGAGTGGGAATTTTAAATGGTCTCCCCATTCATCTTCACGACGATTATAGTATGGAGAGAAGAATTGATGAATTAAGTAATGGTTCGCTCCATGTATTTCTACGCCGTCAAATCCAGCTTCAATGGCGCGACGTGTAGCTTCACCGAAATCTTTAATTGTTTGTTCGATTTCTTCAGTAGTGATTTCTCTTGCATGATGTTCCTGTTGTTGACCAAAACTTTTCATTGAAACGGGGCTTGGTGCTACAACATCTCCATTAGGAGTCAATTCAGGTAAAGCTTGTGCACCACCATGATGAATTTGGACTAATGCTTTTGCGCCATTTTTCTTCATCGCTGTCGCTAAGCGTTTTAAACCTTCGATATCTGAATCATGTGCTACAGATGGTTGGCCTGGGAAGGCTTTACCAATATCATTTACATTACTTGCAGCATTAATTGCAAGACCTACATCTTTTGCACGTTTTTCAATGTAAGAAATTTCGACATCTGAAATGGTACCATCATCATTTGAAGATGTATGTGTTAAAGGTGCAAGTACAAAGCGATTTCTTAATGATACACTATTTGGTAATGTAACAGTTTCAAATAATTTTTTATATTTATTATTCATAAGTAATCCCTTTCTAAATCTTTTAGTTTTATTATTTTTAAACTATAACATGAACGTTTTTATGTCTCTACTTTTATGCTTCTATGCATTAATCATCTTTTTATATTTGGTAATATATTAACATAATAAAAAACGTTACTTAAAAAAGTAACGTTTTAACGTATTAACAGTCATTCAATTATTATTACGAATTGCACGTTTAGACTGCTTAATCCAGACCGGTAGGCGTTCTTCAAGCGTTTGAAACCCATACTTTTCTGTCTCTTTAATTTCATCTAATACAGACTGTTTTTCTTTTTTTCGTTCATAATTCTTAAAGTAATCATTATCCTTAAGTGACAAATTAAGCTTTCCTTCATCGTCTATAGAAAGAATTTTAGCTTTTACAATTTGACCTTCTGATAGAAATTTTTTTAGATTATGGACGTAATCATCCATAATCTCTGAAATATGGATAAGTCCTTCAGTATGGTCAGGGGTCTCAACAAAAGCGCCATACGGTTGAATTCCAGTCACACGCACTTTAATATGCTGACCTTCTTTATAGTGAGTATTCAACTTGATAACCCCTTATTTCGTTTTTCTTAACATATTAATAATAGCATAAATCCCATACTTGGACTAATGATAAACTAATAAAAAATTAATTTCTTTAGAAATTTATATTTCTTCTTCCTAAATTTACATTAAAAAGTTCGTTTTTAATAAAAAAGATGAGCGTAAATGTCTTATTTAAAACAGTTTATGCTCACCTATTTTTATTTAATGATATTTCATTGACGAGTTAAGCTTTTTTGTCTTCTACATCAATCGATTCAATAACAACATCATGTACGGGCTTATCTTGTGCCCCTACTTTAGTATTTGCAATATCTTCTAATGTAGTTTCACCATCGATTAATTGACCAAACACAGTATGTTTTTGATCTAACCAAGGTGTTCCACCTTTGTCTGCATAAGCTTTAGCAATTGGTTCAGGCCAACCGCCATCAACAAGCTGATTAAGCATTGTATCTGGTACTTCTTTCATTTGAACGACAAAGAATTGTGAACCATTTGTATTTGGACCAGCATTTGCCATTGAAAGTGCACCATATAAATTAAATGCTTCTAATGAAAACTCATCCTCAAATGAACCTCCATAAATACTTTCTCCTCCCATACCAGTAGCAGTAGGATCTCCACCTTGAATCATAAAATCATTAATGACACGATGGAATGTAATGCCGTCATAATATCCATTTTTTGCATGTGTCACAAAATTTTCAACTGTTTTTGGAGCAATCTCAGGAAACAGTTTAAATGTCATATCTCCTTTATTTGTATGCATGATTACTTTAATTTCATTATCTTGTATTTCTTTATTTAACTGTGGATAGTTAGTCATTTAAATTCTCCATTCATGTTATGATGATATAGATACATAATAACATATTTGAAAGGAAGTAATATAGCATGTTATATCGATTCTCTCATAAGACAGGTGCCTATGGTGTAACGATTAAAGAAGATAACAATCATCAAGTTTTAGTACAAATTGAACAAGTCATTAAACATCCTAAACAAGGAGATTTACATCATCCTGGTGAAACTGAAGGTGTTTTTTTTCATGAAAGACGTGCTTTAAGCCATTATGAAAAACGTTATGCAACACGTTCACAATTGAGAGATTTTAATGTAGAAGAAATGAAATATGAAGATTCTTTACAACAAGCGATTACTAAAATGGAAAACGAATTAAAACAACAACACACAGAATACGCAAAATTGGCATTAGACAATTTAAACAGTCTAAAAAAAGACTATTCTATCCAATATAAACAAAATTTTTTCTAGTTAATTTTACGTCTTTCTTCCTATTTAACAAGATAAGTAAAATTGCTGACTTTACGTCTTTTCACAGTTTTTCAGAATAAATTGATTCATGTATAATAAAATTTATAACAATTTTTGAAGGAGGAAAATATAGTGAGTTTGATACATATTGCGGTACTTTTACCGTTAATATTCGCACTCATTATTCCAATCCTTTATCGTTTCTTTAAAAAGATACATTTAGGATGGTTTGTATTACCTGTTCCTGTTGTCTTATTTATTTATTTTTTATCTTATATTTCAACTACTCAATCAGGTAACACAGTAATAAAAACTTTCAATTGGATGCCACATATTGGTATGAATTTTGATATTTATCTTGATGGCTTAAGTATACTCTTTAGTTTGCTTATAACTGGCATTGGAAGTTTAGTTGTTCTTTATTCAATCGGTTATTTAGATAAATCTGAACGATTAGGGAACTTTTACTGTTATTTATTACTGTTTATGGGTGCAATGTTAGGCGTCGTACTCTCAGATAACATCATTATTTTATATCTATTCTGGGAATTAACTTCATTCTCAAGTTTTTTACTCATTTCTTTTTGGAGAGAAAAGAAAGCTTCTATATATGGAGCACAAAAGTCACTGATTATTACTGTATTTGGAGGACTTAGTTTACTTGGCGGATTAATTTTAATTTCACTTGCCGGACAATCATTAAGTCTACATTATTTAATCCATCATGTATCTCAAATACAAGACAGTTCTTTCTTTATACTTGCAATGGTTTTAATTATGTTAGCAGCTTTCACAAAATCTGCCCAAGTACCATTTTACATTTGGTTACCTGATGCAATGGAAGCACCTACTCCTGTTAGTGCATATTTACATTCAGCCACGATGGTTAAAGCAGGGTTATATCTTGTTGCACGTTTAACCCCATTATTCGCGGTATCAGAAGGATGGATATGGACTATTACTTTAGTAGGCTTAATCACACTATTTTGGGCTTCATTAAATGCAACGAAACAACAAGATTTGAAAGGGATTCTAGCATTTTCTACAGTTTCACAATTGGGAATGATTATGTCTATGCTAGGTATTGGAGCTATAAGTTATCATTTTGAAGGTAGTGAAAGTCAATTATATATCGCTGGTTTTACAGCAGCTGCTTTCCACTTAATTAACCATGCTACCTTTAAAGGCGCATTATTTATGATTACAGGTGCCATTGATCATGTGACAGGCACACGTGATGTAAAAAAATTGGGCGGTTTACTTACTATCATGCCAATTTCTTTTACTCTTACTGTAATTACAGCATTAAGTATGGCAGGTGTGCCACCATTTAATGGTTTCTTATCAAAAGAAAAATTCTTAGAGGCTATGATAGAAGCTACACACGCGCCTCTATTTAGTTTAAATACTCTAGGTATTATTTTTCCAATTTTAGCGATTATAGGTAGTATATTTACATTTGTATATTCAATTAAATTCGTACTACATGTATTCTTAGGTAAATATCATTCTGATTTATTACCTAAGAAAGCACATGAGGCATCATTATTAATGTTAATTTCACCAGCAATTCTAGCAACGCTAGTTGTTGTTTTCGGACTATTCCCTGGACTATTAACACATTCTATAATCGAACCAGCTACTAAAGCCATAAGTGGAATATCAACAGCACATGCAGAATTCCATATGTTCCATGGTATTACTCCTGCGTTCATCTCTACTTTAACGATTTGGATTGTAGGTATTATCTTATTATTTAGTTTCAATTACTGGATTCGTTTATTAAAAGCACAACCAGACAACTTAAAATTAAATTATTGGTATGACACCACTGGCAAGTGGTTACCAAATCATTCCGCTTCGCTAACTAATTATTATGTTAATGGATATGTACGTGACAGTTTAGTTTTTATTTTTGGTACATTAATTGTGTTAACACTCATCACATTAGTGAGTGTACCGTTTAGCTTTAATTTTAAAAATATAAATACAATTCACATCTATGAAATGATTATTATCATAATACTTACTATCTCAGCGTTCTTAGTTGTTACAGCAACATCTCGTTTATTTAGTATTATTATGCTTAGTGTTGTTGGCTATGCAGTATCAGTTTTATTTGTTTTCTTTAAGGCACCTGATTTAGCTTTAACACAATTTGTTGTTGAGTCTATCTCAACGGGTCTATTTCTATTATGTTTCTATCACTTGCCTAACTTAAATCGCTATAATGAAAAAACATCTTTTAAATTAACGAATGCTATCATCTCTATTGGTGTTGGTTTGGTAGTGATACTATTAGGTCTTATCGCTTATGGTAATAGACATTTTTCTTCTATTGGAGAGTATTACAAGGCACACGTTTATGACTTAGCACATGGTAAAAATATGGTTAACGTTATTCTCGTAGACTTCCGTGGTATGGATACCTTATTTGAATCTTCTGTATTAGGTATTGCAGGTCTTTCAGTTTACACGATGATTAAATTACGAAGTAAACGTAACAAAACAAGTGAGGTGGAAAGCAATGAATAGACAAAATAACAATTTAATGTTTCAGTATTCAGCTGTAATTATTGCTTTCTTAATTGCTCTTTTTGGTATTACTTTATTTTTAGCAGGACATTACACACCAGGTGGAGGATTTGTTGGCGGATTGCTTCTATCAACCGCTTTAACCATTATTATGATTGCATTTGATATAAAAACGATGCGTAAAATCTTTCCTTGGGATTTTAAAATCTTAATTGGTATTGGTTTATTATTCTGTGTAAGTACGCCTATAGCAAGCTGGTTTTACGGAAAAAGTTTCTTTACACATACAGAATTTAATATTCCATTACCCCTTCTACACTCTGTTCATATGAATACACCAATGTTCTTCGACTTTGGCGTTATGTGTGCAGTAATTGGTACAGTAATGACTATTATTATAACGATTGGAGAGAACGAATAGTGGAAATTATTATGATTATTGTATGTGGCATACTTACATCAATCAGTGTCTATCTCGTTTTATCTAAAAGTTTAATACGTATTATTATGGGAACTACGCTGATTACACATGCATCAAATTTATTTTTAATTACTATGGGGGGATTGAAACATGGTGAAATGCCAATATATGAAAAAAATATTCATCACTATGTAGATCCAATCCCTCATGCATTAATACTTACTGCAATTGTTATTGCATTTGCAACTACTGCTTTTTTCTTAGTCTTAGCTTTTAGAACGTATAAAGAATTAGGCACAGACAACATAGAACAAATGAAAGGAGTGCCTAGTGATGATAGCAACTAATATGGTTGTTCTTACATTAGTTATACCAATTATTACCGCTATTATTCTTATCTTTTTAGGTCAACACTATCAATTAAAACGTGCGGTCACATTGATAGGCTTAGTTTTAACTTTGATTGTAGCGATGATTAATTTAATTAATGTTAGTAAATTTGGTCCTCTTAAAGTAGAACTAGGTTCTTGGCCGGCCCCATATGGTATTATCTTTTTATTAGATACGTTAGGGGCAATGTTGATTGTAACGAGTATTATCATTACTCTGCTCATTACGGTCTATTCTTTTTCAACTGCCGGAATCGATAGAGAGCGTTATTATTTTCATTTTTCAATCGTCTTTATGTTAGTGGGTATTATTGGTGCTTTCACTACTGGAGATATTTTTAACCTTTTCGTATTCTTTGAAGTCTTTTTAATGTCATCTTATGCATTGCTTGTATTAGGTGGCACACGTATTCAACTTCAAGAAACAGTAAAATATTTACTTATTAATGTTGTAACATCGACATTTTTCGTTATTGCTGTTAGTATCTTATATTCAATTGTCGGCACTTTAAATATGGCTGACATTAGCGTAAAACTTAATGAACTATCTCATTCACATGAAGGCTTATTAAGTATTGTCTTTATTTTGTTCATCTTTGTGTTTGCAACTAAAGCTGGTGTCTTTCCATTATATGTTTGGTTACCTGGATCATACTATGCGCCACCTTTTGCTATTATTGCATTCTTCGGTGCTTTATTAACTAAAGTTGGTGTCTATGCTATTTTAAGAACACTTAGTCTTTTCTTCCATAACACAATGAGTTTTTCTCACTATACTATTTTATTCTTAGCACTATTAACGATTATATTTGGATCAATTGGTGCTATTGCTTATTATGATATTAAAAAAATTATTTTATATAATATTATGATTGCAGTAGGTGTCATACTCGTTGGTGTTGCTATGATGAGTAAATTAGGAATTATGGGTGCTATATATTATACCATTCACGATATGTTAGTTAAGACTGCACTTTTCTTAATCATTGGTGTCATGTATCAAATTACCAAAACATCAAATCTTAAGTCATTCAGTGGTTTAATTAAGACATATCCTATACTTGGTTGGTCTTTCTTTATTGCAGCTTTAAGCTTGGCTGGTATTCCTCCATTTAGTGGATTTTATGGAAAATACTTTATTGTAAAAGCCGCTTTTGAAAAAGGATTTTATATCAGTGCAATTATCGTATTACTTTCAAGTTTAATCGTACTTTATTCTGTGATTCGTATTTTCCTACATGGTTTCTTTGGTGAACCTAAGGGATATAAAATGAATAACAAAGTAAATGTAAAACAAGCAACAATCGTTTCAGTAATTGCCGTTGTCATTACTGTACTATTTGGTTTATCTGCTGATGCACTTTATCCATTTATATCAGAAGCAGCTAAATCTTTCTATGATCCTAATGTTTATATTAAAAGTGTATTAGGAGGTAGATACTAATGGCTCTTCAATTTGTGTTAAATATTATATTAGCTATTATATGGATGTTTTTAAGTGGCAGTTATACATTCAATAACTTTTTACTAGGATTCTTAATAGGAATTGGGCTTGTTTACTTATTTAAAAAAGTATTGCCTGGTAGTTTTTATTTAAAAAGAGTTTATAAAGTCATTAAATTGATTGTTGTCTTTTTTATAGAATTAATGAAAGCCAATATTGATGTATCCAAAATTGTGTTACAGCCAAGACTTAAAAATCAACCTGGTTTCTTTATTTATCACACAGATTTAAAACATGATTGGCAAGTTGTTTTATTATCTAATTTAATCACTTTAACACCAGGAACTGTCGTTTTAGGTATTAGTGATGATAGAACTAAAATATACATTCACTCAATTGATTTTAGTACGAAAGAAGAAGAAGTTGAAAGTATTAAATCATCACTTGAAAAAGTAGTGAGAGAGGTGGGCGAAGCTTAATGGTAAAAACAATTATTATGATTGCTTTAATTGTCGTAGTATTATCGATGCTAGCAATGTTTATTCGTATTATTAAAGGCCCCACTTTACCAGATCGCGTCCTTGCATTAGACGCTATCGGCTTACAATTGATGGCGTGTGTTGCATTATATAGTGTATTTATCGGCGCACAATACTTACTTGTAGTTATTTTACTTATTGGTATTTTAGCTTTCTTAGGTACAGCAGTATTCTCTAAATTTATAGATAAAGGTAAGGTGATTGAACGTGATAGCAAAAATCGTCATTAGTTTAGCCATCATTTTCATTATCTTAGGTGCATTAATAAGTGCAATTACTGCTATTGGTATTATTCGTTTAAAAGATGTCTATTCACGCGGTCATGCTGCAGGTAAATCTGCAACATTAGGTGCTATATTTTTATTATTTGGAACGTTTTTATATTTTATTGGAACAGAAGGATACGCCAATATGCAACTGATATTCGGCATTATTTTCATTTTAATTACTGGTCCTCTTTCTAGCCATTTAATGATGAAAGCATCATATAATAATAAAATGCCTTATACTAAAGATACAAAAATTGATGAACTTAAAGATGAATTTAACAATAAAAAAATATAATATGATAAAAATCGGGGTACTTTCTTAAAGTGCTTCGATTTTTTCGTTTTGAAAAAGATAGTTTTATGTTATTATAAATCGTAATAATTACGTTTTAAAGGAGTTATATTATGCATTGGACTATTATTGGTGGCGGTATACAAGGAACCACTATAGCAATTAAGTTACGTGAAGCAGGCATATCCATCCAAAATCTTACAATTATCGATCCTCATGATTCTTTATGCGAACAATTTCATAAATACACAAATAGAATTGATATGCCTTACTTACGTTCACCTATTGTACATCATATTCATCCTGACCCGTTTCACTTAAAAAAATTTGCAAAAGTGAATCAGTATATTAATCCAACTTTTGGTCGTTATCAAAGACCTCAAACAGAGATGTTTATGGATCACACACATGCTCAAATACATAACTATCATCTAAATCAATGTCATATTCAAAGTTATGTTCAACGTATTGAAAAAAATCAAAGAGGATGGAGTATGACAACAAGTCATCATTCTGTCATTCAAACTGATTGTGTTGTTTTAGCACAAGGATGTCATAATGAGCCTTTTATCCCTTCCGCATTTACTCAAGCTAAAGATGTATGTCATATATTTAGTGACCATTTTAATTCTCAATTATTTTCACAATCATCTCATGTCATTGGAAGTGGTATTTCAGCTGCTCATTTAACATTAAAGCTTTTAAAACTAGATAAGAAAAAAATCGTTCATTTATGGATGAATAAAAATATAGATATTCAACATTTTGATGCCGATCCTGGTTGGCTAGGTCCCAAAAAAATGAAGCCCTTTTTAAATCATTCTTCACATGAAGAAAAACTTCAAACAGTGTTAAAAGAAAGACATAAAGGTTCAATGCCTCGCGAGTTATATTTACGCTTAAAGAAATATGTTCAAAATAAAAGACTTATAATACATAAAGAAGAGATTAAGGACTTAAAATCGCATCAAATTATTACTGAAAATTTAAATATTCCATATGATTACATTCTTTTAGCAACTGGATTTAAGCCTTCAATTTTGCAGCAACCCATGATACAATCTCTAATTCAACATGCTAACGCCCCCCTCCTATCTTGTGGATTTCCAAAAATCACTCATGAATTAGAATGGTTACCTCATTTATTTGTTGCTGGTGGACTAGCTGATTTAGAACTTGGTCCATTTGCTAGAAATATCATGGGAGGTAAAGAAGCAGCTCAAAGAATTTATAGCGTGTTTCAAAGAATAGATCACCATAAAGAAGTATCATAAATATAAAATACTAGCCCATAGATGAATATTTTTCTATGGACTAGTATTTTATAATTTGTTATTTTAATGGTTTAATCCCTATTGTACCTCTCATGATACTAATTAATTTATCTTGATCACTTTTAATTTCAATATTCCATACTTGTGTCGTATGACCTTTATGAATAATAGAAGCGGTAGCAATCACACGTCCCTCTTTTACTGAGTGAATATGATTGGCATTCATTTCTAAACCTAATGGGATAAAGTGTTTCGTATCAATTAAATGGGCAGCACCTAATGAACAAGCTGTTTCACCTAATGCAATACTTGCACCACCATGTAGATAGCCAAAGGGTTGTTTAACCTTATCAGTGACTGGCATGGAAATTACAACAATTCCCTCACCTTCTTTTTCTATTTTCATATCAAATGTTTCAAGTAAATTAGACATGTTGTCACCTCTTTTTTCTATAATATCATTGCAGCTATTGTACCAAAAATCATCAACGGAACATTATAGAAAATGAAGTTAGGTATACATGTATCTCTAATGTGATCATGTTGACCATCTACATCAAGCCCTGCTGTGGGTCCAAGTGTTGAATCACTTGCTGGTGAACCAGAATCTCCAAGTGCAGCAGCTGTTCCTACTAAAGCAATTAATGCCATATTATCTAAACCAAGAGATGCTCCTAGTGGTATAAATAAAGCTGCTATAATTGGAATTGTAGCAAAAGATGAACCAATACCTAACGTAACAATAAGACCAACAATATACATTGCAATAATAGTAATTAATTTATGTCCATTTGTAATCTCAGTTAAACTAGAAACTAATTTTTCAATATCACCAGTAGCATTCATGACACCGGCAAAACCGTTAGCTGATAAAATAACGACACCAATAAATGACATAATTTTTATTCCTTCTACAAATTGACTATCTAATTCGTTCCATTTATAAATACCAGAAATAAAGAATATCAGCACTCCTGCTAATGCTCCGAAAATCATTGAATCCGTAAATGTTTGAACTAAGAAGGTAGCTAAAATAGCAAAAATTGTAACTACTAATACATATGGACGAATTTCTGCTACTTCTTCTCCATTATCTTTCAATCTTTCTTGCTTATATTCACGTGGTTTACGATAAACAAACATTCCGATAACTAAACCGGCAATATAACCAAATGAAGGAATTAACATTGCTTTCCAAATCATATTAAATTCGATAGGATGATGCGCTTTTTGAAATCCGCTTTGTATAATTTGATGGAAAATCTGTCCAAAACCATAAGGTAGTAAAACATAGGGCCAACATAAACCAAATCCTATGACTAAACTAATTAATCGTCTATCAATTTTCAGATCGTTAAATAGACTAAGTAATGGTGGGATTACAATTGGTATAAATGCAATATGTACTGGAATTAAGTTTTGACTCATAATACTCATTGCTAATAATGCTAAAATAATAATCACTTTTACTTTAATTCTTGATAAGCGATTATTTTCAGTATGAATCGCATGTATAATTTTATTTACCAAATAATCTGTGATACCACTATATGATATCAGTGCTGCAAAACCTCCTAATAATGCATAACTTAATGCAACTTCCGAACCATCTACAATATTTTTACCAAATACACTAATTACTTTGTTTAAACTCATACCAGATATTAGACCACCTACAAGTGAACTAATAAATAAACTAATGATAACATTCAGTCTTAAGAGACATAATATAATCATTAATATTACGGCAATAACTACAGCATTAAACATTATACCCACATCCTTTATTACTCTACCGAACTAAAGTAAATAATTATGTGATTAATAATATCAAGTAGTTAGATGGTTGTCAACGTCTAATATAATCGTAATTTAAAAATGTTTTAAAAAAATAAACGTCTAAGGTATCAGTGTACCTCAGACATTTATCTATTTTGTCTCAAAATGAATGTATAGTCATTTCTAATATCCGTTCTATATTGATTGTCGTAACCAATTCACTATGGTCATTATCATGCTTCCTGTCGGACCTTTAGGACCTTTATAGTTATCTTTATTAATCGTTGCAGGACCTGCAATATCAAAATGAATATGTGGCGTCTGCCCACTAAAATGCGTAACGAAAGCTGCAGCAAATAAGGCTTTACCTTGTCCGTTTGTATGATTCACTAAATCAGCGACATCTGTATTACGAATCAATTGTTGTTCAGTTTGAGTAATAGGTAATTCAAAAGCAAATTCATCAACTTCTCTAGCACTTTCTAAAATGTGTTTCATATCTTCATCTGCATTCGAACTAAATAAAGCAGCCTTATCTTCTCCTAATGCCGCTATAGCAGCACCTGTAAGAGTAGCAAAATCACATATTAAACGTGGTTGAAATTGATTTGCATAAAATACGCCGTCTCCTAAAACTAAACGACCTTCAGCATCGCTATTTAAAACCTCTACTGTTTCACCATTTAAGGCAGTATATACATCATCTGGTTTCATAGCCTGTTGACTAATCATATTTTCTGCAGAGACAATGACACCTACAATATTTACTGGTAAAGATAATTTAGACGCAGCATCAATCATTCCTACAACGTTAGCAGCACCACACATATCAAATTTCATTGTTTGCATACCCATTTTAGATTTGATGCTATAACCACCAGAATCATATGTAATCCCTTTCCCAACTAATGCAATAGGCGCTTCATTTTTATCTGTTCCATGATACGTTAAAGTAATAACAACAGGAGGATGAGTGGACCCTTTACCTACAGCATGTAGTAAGCCAAAACCTTCTGCTAACAATGTATCATTATTTTTAATATCTACTGAAACAGAAGACGATTTAAAGTGATGTGCTACTTTACTTGCAAAGTATTCTGGAGTAAGTATATTAGGAGGCATATTACTAAAATCACGTGCTATATTTACCGATTCACCAATTAAATATCCTGCTTTTATATCTTTTATGTCCTCATCACTATTAAATGACTCAATATATAATTCCAGTTGATATGGTGTGGATTTGTTAGATTTATAGTTGTTAAATTCATAAATCGATTGTCTACTTTGTAGTCCGAAAATCTCTGCAATACTTGTTTTGTCAATTTGTTTTGAATTAAATGTCTCAAAAAGAACATTGGCTTCTGTAACACGTTCTTTTTTTAGGTATTGAAAAAGTGTACCAAACACTTTTAAAAATGAAGCATAAGATAATGTTTTCAAATTTCCTAGTCCAACCGTAATTAAACGTTTAGGTTCGTTATTTATATATAAAATAGTCGAAGATGTTTTTCCTAATTGACTACTTACAATATGTCGATGTCGGTAATTTTCAATGGTTTGTGTAAGGTCACTATTTTGATACGTGATCTTTCCAATTTGATTAAGATGATCAGGTAAGCCTAAAATAATAACGTCGGTCCTTTTATTCGAATCATAATTAAAATGTATCATATAATTCTCCTTTAAAATAAAGGAGTGAGATATTGAAATCTATTTTATTTCACAGATTTCTGTCTCACTCCTTAATGATTAAATATTTAATTTATTAACTTAGAATTTACCTTTTTTAAATGCTAAGCCAACGCCACCCATTTTGAATACAGCACGTGTATCAATTACTTTTTTCATGAATGCAGCTTTTTTACCAGTGATGTCTCTACCGAACACATGACCTACACCATCATGTGAACCTAAAGAACAAACTGTACCACGATCAATATATTCGAAGTCAGTTGTAGCTTGGCCATTTAAGATATTTTCAATGTTTTTAGCAACATGCGCACCTTGTTGCATAGCAATTTGAGCAGTAGTTGGTAATGGACGTTCCTCACCTGCTGGGATAAACGCAGAAACATCACCAATAACGAAGATATCATCGTGACCATCAATTGTTAAATCTTGTTTAGTTACAATACGACCACGTTTTACCCCTTCGAATGATTCTTCCATAAGTTGACTACCGCGAACTCCAGCAGCCCACACTGCAGTATTGGCTTCAAGTTGTTGTTCTTGATCATTTGTTTTAACTTTGAAACCTTTTTCATTACAAGCAACGATAGGCGTACCAATTTTAAATTCAACGCCACGTTCTTCTAAATAATTAACGACATAATTTACAAGATTTTCTGAGAACATTGGTAAAATTTTAGGCATAGCTTCAACACATGTAATTCTAACTTTATTATGATCTACGCCATATTTATTACATAATTCAGGAATTCTATCTGTTAATTCACCTAAGAATTCAATACCTGTAAATCCAGCGCCACCTACTAAAATTGCTAAATCATTTTCATCTTTCTCTTTTGATGCAGCGTAGTTAGCAAATTTATCTTCAATATGACGAGATAATTCGCGAGCAGTATGAATATTTTCAATTTGGAATGCATGTTCTTTCATTCCGTTAATACCGAATGTTTCACTTTCAAATCCTAAAGCAACAACTAAAATATCATATTCAAAAATACCATGCGTAGTTTCTACTTTTTTAGCATTTCTATCAATTTTAGTTACTTCTGCATTGATGAAGTTGACTTTATTTTTGTCAATTACACTTTCAATTGGATAAATTAAATCTTCATAATTTAACGTACCAGCTGACGCTTCGTGTAACCAAGTTGCTTCATAATGATATTTATTTTTGTTAACTAAAGTGATTTCTGCTTCATTTGCAGCTATTTCTTTTTGTAATTTAGTAACTGCTTGTAAACCTGCATATCCTGCACCTAATACAAGTACTTTTTTACGAGTTTGTGCCATTTCATTCACCTAAGCTTTCGTATTTTTTCTTAAATGTAGATAAAGGCTACAAGTTTCAGAACATATTGAAACGTAGCATTTTTATAATACAATAGTATTGTAAAAATACTAATTGTTTCGAAAAACTTTGAACTTAACCTATTTGTTCATCCCCATTTATAGTCTTAGTCAACACTTTTATATTCCATTTTGTGAACATTTATTCACAAAAAAGACAAAATTTAATCCACTTCCAATTTTATAGTTTTTATATCATATTTTCAAGCAACAACAGAACGATTATTTAAATTTATTATTACTATATTGTATTAACTTAAGAATATAAGATTTAACAATTTTCAGGATGTCCAGCTACTTTTGCTGTTCTAAAAGAACTGCCACATCCACATGATGCAATTGCATTTGGGTTGTCGATTTGGAATCCACCACCCATTAGTGATTGTTTAAAATCAATTTTTGTTCCATTTAGTACTGGTGCATCATATTTATCTACTAATACTTTTAATCCATAATATTCTAAAACTTCATCATTTGTACCCGGCGCTTCTTCAGCAGACATACCATAAGTTAAACCTGTACATCCGCCACCATTCACTTTGATTTTTAAATATCCATTTTCCATATGATTACTTTTCAACATGTCTTTTACTTCATAAGCTGCTGCTTCAGTAAGTGTTACTGTTGGCATTTCTAATCACTCCTATAATAAATTTGTAAAATCATTTTCTTCTATGTGTTTATAAATATTGTTTAACAAATCTTCAGGTGTATCCCCTTCTACGACTTCTCCATCTACCAATGCATATAACCCAGAAGAACATAAACCACAATTATTGAGACATCCATATTCTAACACATCTACTTCAGGATCACTTTCGAGTTTATCGTAAACGTAGTCTCCGCCCTTGGCCATATTCGATATACAGAATTCGACTAATGGAAACATACTTCACCTTCTTTTTGATTTAATTATATTATTATAACAAATCTCTTTATATGTTGCATTGCTATGGTTTTTAACTATTTATATTTTGCAATAACATTTTACATTTGTTTGTCGTAATTATTAAAAACATATATAATAAAATTATATTAATCTTTCATTTATTTGTTAGGGGACAATAAATGAAAAATAAGCATTAAATTAGGCTGTAATCACTTAATATTGAGCCTATACTTTATTTATACAATCTAACATTATACAGGTCTGACATTCATAATACATAGCCAATTGATTTTAATGTAAAGGGGTAACATAATATGAAAAATTTAGTTCTGCTTGGTGGAGGATATGGTAATATGCGTATTATGTCGCGCATTCTTCCAGATGTTCTTCCTCAAGAATACACACTAACTCTTATAGATCGAATGCCGTTTCATGGTTTAAAACCTGAATTCTATGCACTCGCTGCAGGCACAAAATCTGATAGTGATGTGCGAATGAATTTTCCTAATTCACATCGTGTCAATACAATTTATGGAGAAATAAGTGATATTGACTTAGATAATCAAATTGTTTCAGTAGGACAAACTAAAGTAGATTATAATGAGTTAATTATCGGACTAGGTTGTGAAGATAAATATCATAATGTTCCAGGAGCTAAAGAATACACTCATAGTATTCAAACGCTATCTAAAGCCCGCGAAACGTTTCATCGTATTAGCGAGCTACCTAAAGGAGCACGTGTTGGAATCGTAGGAGCTGGCTTGAGTGGTATTGAATTAGCAAGTGAACTACGCGAAAGTCGCACAGATTTAGAAATTATTTTATATGATCGTGGACCTCGTATATTAAGAAATTTTCCAGAAAAATTAAGTAATTATATTGCGAAGTGGTTCCGAGAAAATAATGTAAACGTGGTTCCTAATTCATTAATTGATAAAGTCGAGCAAGGAACAATTTATAACGGAGGTACACCAGAACCTGTTGATATTGTAGTATGGACAGCAGGTATTCAACCCGTTGAAATTGTAAGAAAATTGCCTATTGATATTAATAAAAGTGGTCGCGTTATCGTTAATCAATATCATCAAGTACCGACTTATAAGAATGTTTATGTCGTTGGAGATTGCGCAGCTTTACCACATGCGCCAAGTGCTCAATTAGCAGAAGTACAGGGTGATCAAATTGCCGTTGTACTAAAAAAACAATGGAATCATGAGCCACTTCCTGAAAAAATGCCTGAATTAAAAGTTCAAGGTTTCTTAGGTTCTCTAGGAGAGAAAAAAGGATTTGCCTATATTATGGATCGTACAGTTACAGGACGTTTAGCGCATATATTAAAATCAGGTGTTTTATGGCTATATAAATATCATAATGGATAAATAAAACTGGGAAGCGGAACAGAATTTAATTTCAATTCATCATCTCAAGCTTCCCCTCATTTTTATAAAAAAACAAATACTCCACTTTGTATTAATTATCTATAATATATTGATCTATAAAATGAGTCACTTTTTTTGACTGAATATAACCGTCAGCTACATATTCATCGTTCATTGTAATAAGCGGGTAGAACAACTCATCATTTTCAATTTGCTCAATATATTGTTGATCATGATCACTTAAATTTTCAGTTTCTTTTTGAAAGTCGATATATGTATATTCGAAATGAATATTAGGATATTTTCTTTCTAACAATGGTTTTAGCCACTCATACGTATTTTTAGAAGTTGGTGCATTGACACAACTCGCACACACTACATCTGCACCGTAAACAACAACACTTACTTTCGTCATGTATTAATCCCCCATTTAGTTTTATAGATTTTTCTTTCTTTATCTATTATAATAAATTAATAATAAGTTTATGAAGTATTTTACTTGAAAGGAGACATATCTCATGCCTACTGAGAATACAACAATGTTTGATCAAGTAGCCGAAGTTATTGAACGTTTACGTCCGTTTTTATTACGTGACGGAGGAGATTGTACATTAGTCGATGTAGAAGATGGCATCGTAAAATTACAATTACATGGTGCGTGTGGAACGTGTCCAAGCTCAACTATTACATTAAAAGCAGGTATAGAACGTGCTTTACACGAAGAAGTGCCAGGGGTTATAGAAGTAGAACAAGTTTTCTAACGATATAAATTAAAGACACTCTACACTCAGTATTTAATCAGAGTAGGGTGTCTTTTTTCATTTACTATTTAGAATGACCTTGATAATCGTTCATATGTTTTTCAATTTGACGATCCATGTATACCCAACCTTTCCAACCTACATGTACCACATCACTTAATACATATTTTTCATAGTCTTTATTTGACATATCATACACTTTCCCACCGTGTGTAACAACAGTTTTATGTATTTTTTTATAGACAGGTTCACGTGTGGAACGATGAATACCTAAATGATCGTACCACTTACCATTTACTGGAAGAATAACATATTGTACATCAGCACCTGCTTGATGCATTGTATCTACTAGTAAAGATAAATCCTTAAACTCTGGTGAATTCATTTTAAATTCATGTTGGCGACGATTCATTGGTTTTTTATGCATTAGTTGTTTCCAATATTCGTTACGAATACCATAATCATTAGAAGTAGAACGTTTTTCACCAAGTTGCACTGCTTTATTACTCATGCTTTTCCAAGAATCATTGGATGATGTAAGTGAGTGTACATGAGCTAATGGTGATGTATCTAATGAAAAGTATGTTTTTATTGCCTCAATTTTAAGAAGTTGACTTTCTTTAAAATTAGAAATATAACGACCTTTAGGGTTGGTTGGATCTTTTACTAATTCTTTTAAATATTCCTTGTTAGGAACACTTTTAAATTTTAATAATCGTTTAGCATAGCGTTGTTTTAACTCTGAAGGCATATTCTTTTGTTGAAATATCTGATTGATTTGATTTGGTGTCGTACGCGCAGCCATATCCATATCATTAACGCCATGTGTACTAAACCATTGTGGTGAAATGATAAATGTCATCTTTTTACCTTTAAGTTGATCATATTGACCTGCTAATTCAATAGCATTAATTAAATCTGTATTACCACCCGTACCAACTAAGAATACGGGCTTGGTATTTTTTCGATGATGCATTGCTATCGCAGGATTAAACGGATCACGTTTATTTAACTCACTTGAACCATAAAGTGGATAATATTTATCATTACTAAATAATTGATTTTGAATGAGCGTACCTTTAAGTACTTGATTGGTTAGTGACGTCCTATTATCAGCAAGTGTCTTATTGTTAACGAGACCAGTAAACCAACTCGCAGGCATTAATACAAAAGCTAAAAATATGATTCCACTAATAAGAATTGGTAAAAATGGTTTGACTTTCATCGTAATTCTTCTAAAGCTTCAACAATTTTATTAGGAGTTGCCCATTCATCACGATCAAAATCCATAATTGATACTTCAATTCCTAATCTATTTTGAATTTCTAATAATAATCCAACCGTTTGAAATGAATCAATAATGCCTTCTTCAAAAATCTCAACATCTGGGTTTTCTTTAACTACGTCATTTTCTGCTACATCAGCTAATACATCTAAAACTTGTTTTCTAAATTCCATCATTTATTTCTCCCTTTAAATTAATTTTCCTGAGAATATTAAGAATCCAAATGCTACAAAATGGAATGTGATAATAACACTTAATGCTGTAGTAAAACCATTTTGAAAGCGAGGTGGATGTTTCTTTCTCCAACGTTCATAATATCCATATCCGATAAACATTAAACCGTGATAAATACCATAAACAATATAAAATACTTCTAATCCGTGCCATACACCCATAATAAAGAAATTTAAGAAGAAGGCAAAATTTGACATTGCAAATTGATTCTTCATTAATTTTTTACGAGACATATAGAACAATGTTCTCATATAAACACAGTCTCTAAACCAGAATGATAATGACATATGCCATCGATTCCAGAAATCTTTAATATTACGTGCTTTAAACGGCTGTTTAAAATTTGGTGGTGTATTAATGCCATATAGATAACTCACTGCTACTGCAAATAAACTATAACCTGCAAAGTCAAAAAATAAGTAAAAGCTATAGGCATACATATATAACCATTTATGAGTAAAACCATGTAAATGCATTAATAATGGCATAATTGCATATACATTAATTAAATGAGCAATAATATATTTATATAAGAAGCCCATCATAATCATATGAATCGCTTTAACTACCATACCTCTGTATTGCTCACCAGTTGGTATTTTTTTATCATCTTTGACAAAACGTTTATAACGGTCGATTGGTCCTGAAGATACTGTTGGGAAGAATGAAATAAATTGAATCAATTTACCCAATTTAATTTCTTTAATAGACCCATCTCTAATCTCCATTATAAGTTGTACACTTTTAAAAGTAACATATGAGATTCCTAAGAATCCGACAAATTCAATTAACTTATGTTCATGAAAATGTATTTGATGTCCACCTAACCATGAACTTTGTAATATTTTAACAAATGCTAAAGGTAAAATAGATAAAATCATAACAATTAAAAATTTAATAAAAGTATTATTTTTTTGTCGTGATTTGTAATACCACATGATTAACAACACTTGCCATATTAAATAAATTACAAAACTGATTAGTTGAACACTTAAATATTTTTGTCCAAATAAATTGTATTTATCTGAAGAGAAAATAATCACAATCATAATCGCTGTACTTATTCCATTGTATACATAGCTTCGCTTACCTAAAAATCCGAGTATGATGACTGGTAAAAGAACGATAAATGCGACTAAGAAGAAGGTAAACGTACCATAAGGAATCATGCGTCAATATCCTCTGCAACTTGTTTACGATCAAGTTTTCCATTTGATGTTAATGGAAGTTGTTCCATCCAAACGAATTTTCTCGGAATCATATATTCAGGTAAGCGAGATTTCAATTCATTTTTAATGTTTCTGGTCATCTCTAAGTCATTATTAACTTTTTCAGTAGGTACAATAGCACCTACAAGATAAACAACTTTTCTATTTTTATAAATTGGTACAACAACGGTTTCTCTAACATATTTTGAGTGTCTTAGTTGTGTTTCAATTTCTTCTAGTTCCATGCGATAGCCGTTTAATTTTATTTGAAAATCGATACGTCCTTGGATAAACCAATAACCATCTTTTTCAATAGCTTTATCACCCGTGTGATAAATGCGAACGCCATTATCAAACTTAAATACTGCTTCAGTTTTTTCTTTGTTTTTTAGATATCCTAAACTCACACTTGTTCCTTTAATAACAAGCTCACCTTCATCAGTTGTTGATAGTGTAGTATTTGATCTTGCTACACCTACTGGAAGTGGATTATAACGTTTTAAAATCTCAGGTGTAATTTTTACACCAGTAACTGCAACTGTCGCTTCCGTTGGTCCATACGTGTTATAAACAATTGCATTTGGATATCTATCAACAAGTGCTTTAGCTGTTCTATGCGGTAAAATTTCTCCACAAAAGAAGAAATGATTTAAACTTGGATAGGCTTTTTCATTAAGGTTAGGAAGTAATAAACACATTTCTATAAATAATGGTGTTGATACCCAAGTATTAATTGGTGTTTGAACAAGCATTTCATTTAATAACTTCGGTTTTTTTATCATATCTTTATCTACTAAGTTAAGTGTTCCACCAGATGTCAAACATGGATAAATTGCCATTACAGATAAATCAAATGAAAATGGCGCTTGGTTCAACCACTCCTGATGATCATCTGTTTCACTTAATGAAACCATCCATTCTGCAAATTCTATTAAACTCGCATACTCAATTTGCACACCTTTAGGCTCACCTGTAGAACCAGAAGTGAATATAGTATAAACAACATCTGTTTTAGCCATTTGACTATCAAAAACAATTGGATAATCAGAATGTTTAATATCTTCAATTGTAAGTTCTTTCCTTGATTGATTCACACTTGAATCAGTTGTATTTAAAATAAATGTTGGATTTACTTTATTCATAATCATTTCTACCCGTTCTATTGGGACTGACGTATCAATTGGGACATAGCCACATCCTGCTTTGATTGCTCCTATCATTCCAACTACCATATATGGTGACATATGACCATAGATGATTAATGGTTTATTTGTATCTTGTAAATAATGTGCTAGCTTACTAGATTCTTCTATAAGTTGACGATACGTTAACTCATCTGATTTATGTCTAATAGCTACTCGATCTGGATTTTTTTGTCCAATATCATTAATTAAATTTATAATATCTGCCATCATTTGACTCCTTACTAGAATTCGTTATATATAAAGTTATTATGTGTATCGCCTGAACCATATATAAGATACAAAGCTATAAAAATTGCTAAGTATAGAATAGTCAGGAGATATGGTTTTGCTTTTTCATAAAAAACACTTATTTTTTTAGTTTCTTTCAATTGAATTTTGCACCTCACAAACATTGCTATTTATTTTGAAAAACAATTCTACTTATTTTATATTTAATAAAGTTATCTTACTATTAAGAAATATTATATCGCGCTTTTATTTTTACACTTTATTATATAAAAATATTAATTATATATCAAATTTATTTTATATAATAATTATCGAGTGTTAAATATGTATCTATCTTATCCGATATGTCCTTATTCTCATCTTTGATATCCTATATATTAGTACTAATAGTTACATATCACAATTACACAACGCATAACAAAACTGTTATATATAAAAACTTCTTATTACTTATCATTAATTTAAGTAATAAGAAGTTATCATAGAAATTATTTTTATTAATTAGTATTATTTTCTAATTCAGCTATGGCCTCATTCAAATCTTTAAATGAATAGGTTGGTTTTGGTTGTTTAGTTTGAATTTCTTCATAAGATGTTACACCTGTTTGTACATGTATCGTATCCATCCCCACATTAATACCAGACATGATATCTGTATCATACAAATCTCCTACCATAGCCACTTCAGACTTATCGAGTTTCAAAATATCTAAAGCAATTTGCATGATTATGGTTTCTGGTTTACCGATAAATTGTGGCTGTTGACCAGTAGATACGCTAACCACACTTGTAATAGCTCCATTCCCAGGTAAGAAGCCTTTTTCTTTAGGAATTGAGACATCTGGATTAGTAGAGATAAATTTTGCGCCTTGACGTACTGCTAAAGTAGCTATTGCAAGTTTTTCATATGTGACTGCTTCATCTAAACCGATAACTACATAGTCTACATTCTCATCTTCTTTTACGGTTAAACCTACATCGGTTAACGCTGTTCTTAAACCATTACCTCCTAGCATATATACACTAGCTTGATTATTTTCATTTGCAATGTAATTTGCCGTAGCTAGAGCAGAAGTAACTACTTCTTCTGGTTTAGCGTTAATTTTCATTTCTTTTAACTTTTCGGTTACTTCTTCAGGCGTCTTAGTAGAGTTATTAGTAACAAATAAATGAGGAATATCGTTTTTATTCAAATAATCGATAAATTGAGCAGCACCATCAATTTCTGCTGTACCCATATACATTGTTCCATCTAAATCGATTAAATAACCTTTATAATTTTTCATTATGAATAATCTCCTTTTCCAAAAGCGGTAATTGGCACATTTTCTTTTTCAAGAAATTGAGTAACTTCTTTAACAAATTGTCGATAATACAGTATTGAGGTATCAAATAATGGTACAAGTGTTTCAACTTCTAATTCCGTATAATGATGTGCAAACTGTTTTCTGATTTCAACTGTATCATTAATATAGTTCTGTGTATCTTTGGAAATCACACCTTCAAGTTCTAAAATATCAATAACATCTTTATAGTTACCAGGATCTCTCAAAATAAAAGCGTCAATAATCATATTTCCAATATCTACTGATGATTCAATTAGCATTTGCGCAATACGTTCAAATGCATAATGATTTGATTTATTTGTTTCATAATCCTTAATAAGCTGATTTAAATATTTTATTTTAAGTGCTAATTTATCTTTATCTACAAAATACATATCGGTCACCTCTTATTATTATTATCATATCATAGTTTTGCATCATGCATCATTTGTCGTTATACTAATTTCACATATTAAAAATAAAGGAGCATGACTGATATGATAGATATGTTTCTGTACGATGATGAGGAACAATCGCAAGCACAATTTGTAGGATTTGTAGGTGAACATAGTCGCTATGATTTAATGCTTATTCAGACCGATCGTCATTACGGTAAAACACTAGTATTAAATCTTCAAACTAATAAATTTGGCATCATAGGCACAGACGATATTGAAGAAGAAGGATATATTGCTCATATATTAGGTGTGTCTCAAGAAGAAAGCGAAGAAATCATTGAATATCTAAATCAAGTTATTCAATAAATGAAAGGTCAAAACAATGATATTCACAAAATATACATTGTTTTGACCTTTCACTATTTATTATTCTTTTTTTCAGTAGATTGTGTAGCTTGTATTGTTGGTTTTATTTTCACATCATGCAATTTATCTTCTACTTCATCTACACTAGCTAATTCTAATCGTTCATTATCATTAATATGTCTCACTATGAAATATGGACAACCGAAATTACAATATTCCAAAATATAATCTTGAATGGTTGAAAACCGTTTTGAAATTTCAGCTTTTTTATTTGAATCTTTATAAAATCCTTTTAAACGTAATTGATCATAACCAAAATCTCCAACTACAAAATCATATTTATCAAGTATATCTGAATATCTTGAAGCAAATAATTCTTCATCAAAGCATTCTCTATAATCTTCAATTAATTCAAAATACTGTTGATTAATTTTAATCATAATACGTCACCTTTAATTGTAATTATAATAAAAACTTAGATTGCCTATTTTAAAGAAAAAGAGCAATCTAAGTTTTAGCATCCACCTATTAATAAACATTCTTAATTGACTTTATGTACTCATATCATTGTTTCATAAGATAATATGACGTCATTATGCAATATCGCTTAAAAGAAAGTTTATTTTAAATTTTGGGGTTAATATTATTTTTGTTGTAACTGTTCTTCTCCAAGACGGTGTTTTTCTTTTGCCGCTTCATTTACTTGTTCATCAGCATGATAAGAACTTCGTACCATTGGACCAGCTTCACAATGTTTAAATCCTTTTTCCATTGCGATTTTTCTTAATTTACCAAATTCTAATGGAGTATAATATTTTTCAACTTTTAAGTGTTTACGTGATGGTTGTAAATATTGACCAATTGTTAAAATATCAACATCATTTGCACGTAAGTCATCCATTGTTTCATAAATTTCTTCCAATGTTTCACCTAAACCTACCATTAAACTTGATTTAGTTGGAATATCAGGTTGTAACTCTTTAGAACGACGTAAGAATTCTAATGTTCTGTCGTAAGTCGCACGTGCACGAACTCTTGGAGTTAAGCGACGCACTGTTTCAATGTTATGATTTAAAATATCTGGTCTTGAAGCCATTAGTGTTTCAAGTGCTTCATAATCACCACCCATATCTGACGGTAAAATTTCAATTGTCGTATATGGATTACGTTCACGTACTTTACGAACCGTTTCTGCATATACATTAGATCCTGCATCTCTTAAATCATCACGTGCAACAGCTGTGATAACAACATGTTTAAGATTCATTAGTTCTACAGACTCTGCAACACGTTCTGGTTCATTTAAATCTAGTTCATTAGGTAAGCCAGTTTTTACTGCACAAAAACGACAAGCTCTTGTACATACCGCGCCTAAAATCATAAATGTAGCCGTACGTCTAGCTCCCCAACATTCATGTATATTTGGACATTTTGCTTCTTCACAAACTGTATGTAAATTTTTCTCACGCATCATTTTCTTGAGGCCGATGTAGTTTTCATTAGTGTTTAGCTTTATTTTCAACCAATCTGGTTTACGTAAAATCTCTTCATTTTTAGTAGCCATAACAACACATACCCTCCTGTTTAATCTATCTTTAACTATTATAACGAAATTTACATTAAATTAAAATGTAATAACTTATAAAATTAAGACATAACTATGAACATTTGTGTACTAAGAAGAATGATACATATGAATTAGTTTTTCTTTAAAGATATCTCTTAAAAATTCAGGCATTAAATAATCAATTGATGTTCCTTTTAATAATGGGAAATATCTTCCAAATGTATACATATCTACAGTTCCTAATATATATGTACGGTTATCTTCTATTTCTTGTCCATCTACAAAGAAGCGATGTTCTGATTGAATAAATCCACATTGATATAATATATAACCACCAAAAATATCGCCTCTAAATCCTAACCCTTGGACATGTTCATACATATATTCTTGCTTTTGACTTTTTAAGATTACCTTTTTCAATTCAGAACCTTTCAAACGTATACGAACTAAGTTGATTGGATGAGGTAACATAGTATGGATATCGTATTCAGTAAGTTTATCGCCCTCAACACTATTAACAATTAATCCGGCATTAATAATTGTACAATCTGCATTTGTAAACTCATACACACTTTCTGCAAGTAAATAAGTCGTTTTTGTAATCACATTTGTTTTACTAGATAAAGAAACTGGCTTATTAATAATCGCCTTATTCATCAAATCTTTTCCTTCTTCATCAAAATGTGTTTTAACCACTGGTAATGTGTCTACTGGATGTAATGTAGCCTCTTTAGTAACTACTTTTTTATTTTCAATCGTTAAATTCACTTCTCCAAGATAATATCCATATTTCCCCGCTGCTGCCATAAGTACACCGTTATTTACTTCACCTTGATTAAAATGATGATGTGTGTGACTTCCTAGTATCACATCTATCTCTGGGATTTCTTGACATAATTTTTCATCAAAAAAGACACCTACATGACTCATCACTATTAATACATCGTATTGTCCTCTGCATTGTTTAATTTCGTCTTTGATGGCTTCTAATGGGTCTGTCACAATCCAATCAAGTGCTCGATAGAATGGCGTGAAAGGTGCCGTGGCTGCTACAAATAAAAAGCGCACATCTTCTATTTCTTTTATATAAGATGTGGCAATATGACGAGGTAAGTGGCCATCTTCATCTAAAACATTGGCACATATGACTTTAAATTGTGCATCATTATAAAGATGATTTAATGCTTCATGAGAAATAGTCATTCCTTCATTATTCCCAATAGTAGCAATATCACAATGAGCCTCATTTAAAAGTTCAATATTCTTTTTGCCCATAGTTGCTTCTGTTACTGGTGTAGATAAATCAACATGATCACCAATATCTAAATAAAGTGACGGGTGTTGAAGTTCAGGTCGGTGTTCAGCCATGTACGTCATAATACGTGCATATTCATTAAGGTGACTATGAATGTCATTTGTATGAAAAATTGTAAGCTTCACTTAAATTCCTCCTGTTTTATTATAGAAACGATTTAATAATTAGATATACACCCATAATTAACATAACTGTACGTAATAATAATACTACTGTTTCTGATTTAATCGAGCGATTTATTTTCACTCCAATTTGAGCGCCAATATAACTAGAAATGATTAGAATAATTGAATATGACCAAGCAACATGACCTTGAATAATATGTCCAATTGAACTCATAACACTTGAAAAGAAAATCATCATCATACTTGTACCTACTGCTACATGAGGTGGAAATCTAAATACTATAAGCATTAAAGGAGTCATCAACGCTCCACCACCAATTCCAAATAAACCTGTAAGTACACCTATAAATAATGTAGAAAAGAAGGCAAACATAGGTGGAACGCTATAATGATATGTCATCCCTTTAGCATCGATATATGTTTTACGATACTTTTCCTTATCGAATATTTTAAATGGTTTAATTTTATGTCTAATCATCAATAAAATAGATACACATATCATAAAAATACCAAAGTATAAATTAAACGAATTTAATGTTAAATATCTACTTAAAAATGAACCAATAAGTGAACCAGGTAATAATCCAAATAAAAATATAGATCCATTTTTAATATCTACTTGCTTTGTTTTCAAATAACCAATAGATGAAGAAAGTCCAGTTACAATAAGAATAACCGATGACGTACCAATTGCAATCTGAGTAGTGATGCCATGTAACAGATGATGGTTTACACCTAAATACACTAAAGTAGGTACGATAATTATACCACCACCAATACCTACTAAAGAACCTAATACTGCAGATAATAATCCAATTAAAACTAATAAAATAATTGTTAAAAACATTATAATTCGCCTCTTAGAAAAATTTTAATTGCTGAGGTGCTAAGCCTGTATACTCTATATCTAAAATATCTTGATAGGTTTTAGCATTTTGAGCGGCATGACCACCAGAATTATTATTAAAAATGACATAAACCTTTTTAGCTTTTTGTTCTAATATTTGAACTTTATTTGCTAAATCTTTTAATTCATTTTCATTATAATTATATAAATATCTAACATCTCGCCATTCTTGATCTGTCATATCTTTTTTAGTCCAACCATGCTGATTTCTACCATGATAACGCACAAAAGCAGTACTAGAAGTTATACGATTGACTAAAGGTATAGACCCATCTTTAATTTGAGGTTCATCTACGACCGCATGAATAATTTGATGTTCGGTTAAAAACATTAAAGTTTGCTCTTTAAATTGGGAATTAAACCAAGATTGATGTCTAAATTCTACACACATGGGGATCTCTTCTAGTTGTTGTCGAACATACAAAATATAATTTATATTTTGAGCTGTACAATCAAACCAAGGTGGAAATTGCACAAGTACCATTGCTAATTTATGATGTGCAATCAGTGGTTCAAGCATTTGTCTAAATTGTTTAAACAGTTCAGATCGTGAATCAGCATAGGTTTTATAATCTGAATGAAGCGTTAATGCTTGATGAATCTTAACAATAAACTGAAACTTATCTGGTGTTTCATTGATCCATTTCAATATATTACGTTCAGGTTGGATAGCATAATATGAGGCGTCAAGTTCAACAACAGGAAAATGACTCGCATATGTACGTAATTTATCTGTTTGTCTTTCAAGATCTTCATATAAAGAATCATGATCTCCCCATCCAGTTAGACCGATATTAATCATTTTTATCACCAGATATATGATACCATAATCAAAATTAATATATCACTTGTTGTATACTAACTTTACATTTTCTTATTATTTTAAAATCCTCACTATAACATGTTATTTATGTGTTAATAAGTGTTCAATTTGTAGGAGTAATTGTTTCATTAAAGCATTCACTCTTTGATTAGTCGCTAATCGAGGGGATTGTCCACTCCAAATATGAGTAAATTCACTATCTCCATTTGCAGTTGCTTGTTGTCTAATGGATTGTGTTAACTGATTCTGAATGGGATAAGGTGGAATATCACCATCATAATGAATCATTGCTTGAACAAATTGATTATTAATACCCCGAGCATACTTACCACTAAACACATCGGTGATAATTGTATCTGTTTCTTTACTATTTATGATGGTTTGTTTAACTAGCTCATTAGCCCCACTTTCCTTTGATGTTAAAAAGGCTGTACCCATTTGAACACCTTGTGCTCCTAACACCATACTCTCTAATATTCCTCATCCGTCCATTATGCCTCCTGCAGCAACTACAGGAATTGATACATTATCTGCCATCTGTGGAATGAGAGACATCAATTCAATTGCCGGTTGTCTGTCATCTTTAACAGTTAAAAATGAGCCTCTATGCCCTCCTGCTTCACTTCCTTGTGCAACAACAATATCCATACCTGCACGTTCATTCTCTATTACTTCGTCAACCGATGTCGCTGTACCAACGAGTATAATATTTACTTCTTTTATTTTGTTAATAATGTGTGGGTTAGGAATACCAAATGTAAAACAACATACTGATATATTATAATTAATAATAATATCAATCGTACTTCAAATTATTTCAAACTATCCATTAACATAAGCTGATTCTAATTTAATGTTAAGCGCTTTTAATTCATTTTTGTTACTTTAACTATAATTGGATTATCATAAATCATGAAATCTAATTTAGCTTTTAATGGATATTTCACTAAATAATGACTAGATAAATAGCACATCCATAAATATGTATCCATTAATGCAATAAAATTATTATTAATAATATAACTTTAATACAAAAAAGAACTAGAATATTTAATTAATACAAACATTCTAGTTCTTTGAAATATTAGTTTAAGCGATATATTAAATTATCCGATTGAACCTTCCATTTCAAATTTAATAAGACGGTTCATTTCTACGGCATATTCCATTGGTAATTCTTTAGTAAATGGTTCGATGAATCCCATAACAATCATCTCTGTTGCTTCTTCTTCAGAAATCCCTCTACTCATTAGATAGAATAGTTGTTCTTCAGATACTTTAGAAACTTTCGCTTCATGTTCTAATGAAATATTATCATTAAATACTTCATTATATGGAATTGTGTCTGAAGTTGATTCATTATCTAGAATTAATGTATCGCATTCGATATTTGAACGCGCACCTTTAGCTTTGCGTCCAAAGTGAACGATACCGCGATAGATTACTTTACCGCCGTTTTTAGAAATTGATTTAGAGACGATAGTTGAAGATGTATTTGGGGCTTTATGAATCATTTTAGCACCTGCATCTTGAACTTGACCTTTACCCGCAAATGCGATGGATAATGTACTACCTTTCGCACCTTCACCTAATAATACACAGTTAGGGTATTTCATTGTTAACTTAGAACCTAAGTTACCGTCAACCCATTCCATATTACCATTTTCATGAACAAACGTACGCTTAGTAACTAAGTTATACACATTGTTAGCCCAGTTTTGGATAGTAGTATAACGAACATGTGCATCTTTATGAACAATAATTTCAACTACTGCTGAGTGTAATGAACTTGTAGTATATACTGGTGCAGTACAACCTTCAACATAGTTTACTGAAGCCCCTTCATCAGCAATAATTAATGTACGTTCGAATTGACCCATATTTTCTGAGTTAATTCGGAAGTACGCTTGTAATGGTGTATCTAATTTAACGTTTTTAGGTACATATATGAAAGAACCACCTGACCATACTGCTGAATTTAATGCTGCGAATTTATTATCAGCTGCTGGAACAACAGAAGCAAAGTATTCTTTAAATAAGTCTTCATTTTCACGTAATGCACTATCTGTATCTTTAAAGATGATCCCTTTTTCTTCTAATTCTTTTTCCATATTATGATATACAACTTCTGATTCATATTGTGCAGAAACACCAGCTAAATATTTTTGTTCTGCTTCTGGTATACCTAATTTATCAAATGTACGTTTAATTTCTTCTGGTACTTCATCCCAAGAACGTTCAGTATGCTCTGAAGGTTTAACGTAATAAGTAATGTCATCAAAGTTTAACTCTGATAAATCGCCACCCCATTGAGGCATTGGGATTTTATAGAATAGTTTTAAAGCTTTTAATCGGAAATTAAGCATCCATTCTGGTTCTTCTTTCATCTTAGAAATTTCTCTAACAATATTTTCTGTTAGACCACGTTCTGATCTGAAAATGGAAACGTCCTCATCATGGAAACCATATTTATAATCTCCAACATCAGGTGCTTTTTTAGCCATTTCAATCACTCCTTAAATATATTTAAAACGATATGCGCATCATTTATGTTTCACTACTATCTATAGTCATTGTAACAACATGCAAACTACATAAAAAGAAATATGTGTAAAATGTCACAGCATCATAGTGCTTAGAATAACATTTATTAACTATTCGTATTTTATTCTTCAGTTGTACCTTCTTCTTTACCTTCTTTTTGCACTGTACCTTTTTCTAAAGCTTTCCACGCTAACGTTGCACATTTAATACGCGCTGGGAATTGAGAAACACCTTGTAATGCTTCTACATCTCCCATATCTTCAGTGATGTTATAATCTTCACCTAACATCATTTTAGTAAATTCTTGACTCATTTGCATTGCTTCACCTAATGAATGACCTTTAACTGCTTCAGTCATCATCGATGCACTTGACATTGAAATTGAGCAACCTTCACCTTCGAATTTCGCCTCTTGAATGATACCATCTTCGATATCAAATGTTAGTCTAATGCGATCACCACAAGTAGGATTATTCATATCTACTGTCATTGATCCATTATCTAAAACGCCTTTATTACGAGGATTCTTATAATGATCCATAATTACAGATCTATAAAGTTGATCTAAATTATTAAAACTCATATGAGAAAAACTCCTTCGTTTGTTTCAATGCTTCTACTAATTGGTCAACATCTTCTTTAGTATTATAAATATAAAAACTTGCTCTTGCAGTAGATGATACATTTAACCATTTCATTAATGGTTGCGCACAGTGATGTCCAGCTCTAACAGCGACACCTTCAGTATCTACTGCTGTAGCAACATCATGTGGATGAATATCAGCTAAATTAAAAGTGATCACACCTGCACGTCTTTCTTTAGGGGGACCATATATTTCCAATCCTTCAATTGAAGATAATTGCTCATATGCATATTCTGTCAATTCTTTTTCATGCTGATGAATGGCATCAAAGCCTATATTTTCGATATAACGAATAGCTTCAGCCAATCCAATAGCTTGAGCAATAATCGGTGTACCAGCTTCAAATTTAGTAGGTAAGTCAGCCCATGTTGCATCGTACTTACTTACAAAATCAATCATGTCCCCACCATACTCAACAGGTTCCATGTTTTGAAGTAGTTCACGTTTTCCATATAATACACCAATACCAGTCGGTCCTAACATTTTGTGACCGCTAAAGCTAAAGAAATCAACATCTAAATCTTGAACATCGATATCCATATGAGGTGCGGATTGTGCTCCATCAACACTGATAATAGCACCGTGTTCATGCGCAATCTTAGCAATTGCTTTTATATCATTAATGGTACCTAAGACATTAGACACATGAGCAATAGCTACAATCTTAGTATTATCATTAATTGTCGCTTTGACATCTTCGATTCTTAGTTCACCATCATCAGTCATAGGAATAAATTTTAAAGTAGCTTTTTTTCGTTTAGCTAACTGTTGCCAAGGCACAATATTAGCATGATGTTCCATCTCTGTCACAACGATTTCGTCGCCTTCGTTAATATTAGCGTCTCCATAACTATGTGCAACAATATTAATTGAAGCAGTCGTACCTCTAGTAAAAATAATTTCTTCAAAATATTTAGCATTAATGAAACGTCGTACTGTCTCACGAGCACTTTCATATCCATCTGTTGCTAAAGAGCCTAGAGTATGCACACCACGATGCACATTAGAATTGTAACGTTTATAATAATCATCTAATACATTTAATACTTGCACTGGTGTTTGACTTGTTGCTGTTGAATCAAGATAAGCTAATCGTTTTCCATTAACTTTTTGATTTAGTATAGGAAAGTCTTCAATAATTTCTTGTATGTTTAATGAAGTTTCGGCCACTACCTTCACGACCTTTCTTTTATTGAAAATCTCAATGACCTATTTATTTACTTTAAGTTCGATAACTTCTCGTAATTGACGTTTCACATCTTCAATTGGCAATTCACGAACAACTGGATCTAAGAAACCATGAATAACAAGACGTTCTGCTTCTTTTTGAGAAATACCACGGCTCATTAAATAGTAAAGTTGTTCTGGGTCAACACGACCAACCGAAGCTGCATGACCTGCTTCAACATCATCTTCATCGATAAGTAGAATAGGGTTTGCATCTCCGCGGGCATGCTCTGAAAGCATTAACACACGAGATTCTTGATTTGCGATAGATTTTGTACCGCCATGTTTAATATATCCAATACCGTTGAATACAGATGAAGCATTTTCACGCATTACACCATGTTTTAAGATATAACCATTTGTTTCTTTACCATATTGAACGATTTTAGATGTTAAGTTAATTTTTTGATCACCAGTACCAACAATGACTGATTTTAGTTCACTTGTTGAACGGTCACCAATTAAGTTAGTAGTATTATCAATAATTTGGCTTCCCTCATTCATTAAACCTAAAGCCCAATTAATTGATGCATCTGCTGCCGTCACACCACGACGGATAATGTGACCTGTAAATCCTTTATCTAGATAGTCAACTGAACCATAAGTAATGTTTGAATTTGCGCCTGCAATCACTTCAGAAATAATATTTACTTGATTACCTTCACCACTTGTAGTTGAAAGGTAATTCTCAACATATGTTACTTCAGCACTTTCTTCCGTTACAATAATAGCATGATTAAATAAACTTGCATTCTCATTGTCATGTAATACTACATATTGAATAGGATCTTCAACTACTACATTTTTAGGGACATATACAAATACGCCACCATTCAATAATGCTGTATGCAACGCAGTTAATCGATGTTCATCTACTGTAACCGCATCTTTCATTAAATATTTTTCTACTAATTCACTATGATCTTGTAGCGCTTTTGATAAACCTTCAATAATAACATTATTATGATTTGCTTGTTCTGATACTTGTGTAAAAGCTAAATCATTATTATGTTGAATAATTAAATTTTTAGAATTTTCTATATCAATAATATTTTTAACTGATTCAGGAAGTTCTGATACATCATGATATGATTCACTGTCTACATGATGTTGTTTAAATGCATCGAAATCCCATTTTCTTAGTTTTGTTTTATCTGGTTTAGGCATTTCTAAAGTTTCTGTTAATTTCAAAGCTTTTTGACGTAGTTCAGTCATCCAAGAAGGTTCATTTTGTGCTTTAGAATAATCAACAAGTTGTGCTTCAGAAATATTTAAAGTTTCTGTTGTCATAATGCTTTTTCCTCCTACTTGATGAAAAATTTTAGTAACTGAATTGATATATAAACTGTTTATTTCCACATTTTAAAATCAATCAGTTCTTTTAATGAATAGTTTTTATTTTATTTAATGACCTATTCAGTTGCACCAAATTCTTCTTTAACCCATTCATAACCTTCTTCTTCAAGACGTTTAGCTAATTCTGGACCGCCTGATTTTACAACTTTACCACCATACATCACATGTACTTTATCAGGAGTAATATAGTTTAATAAACGTTGATAGTGTGTAATCATTAATGCACCGAAATCTTCACCACGCATTTCATTGATTCCTTTAGAAACGACTTTTAATGCATCAATATCTAAACCTGAGTCAATTTCATCTAAAATCGCAAATTTAGGTTCTAACATCATTAATTGTAAGATTTCATTACGTTTTTTCTCCCCACCTGAGAAACCTTCATTTAAATAACGTTGTGCCATATCTTTATCAATATCTAAGAAATCCATTTGTTTATCTAATTTTTTAATAAATTGCATTAAGTTAATTTCTTGACCTTCTTCACGTTTTGCATTAATCGCTGAACGCATAAAGTCTGCATTTGTTACACCAGTAATTTCTGATGGATATTGCATTGCTAAGAAAAGACCTGCTTTTGCTCTTTCGTCAACATCTAATTCTAAAATATTTACACCATCAAGTAATACTTCACCTTGAGTAACTTCATAACTTGGGTGACCCATAATTGCAGAAGATAATGTTGATTTACCTGTACCATTAGGTCCCATGATTGCGTGAACTTCACCAGTATTAATTGTTAAATTAACACCTTTTAAAATTTCTTTATCTTCAATAGACACATGTAAGTCTTTAATTTCCAATGTTGATGACATTTATATTCCCTCCATAAAATATAAAGTTTTCTTAACTAGTTTATAGTAATTTTAATTTATAGTCAAAAAGACTTCTAACACTTTAATACACTTAATTATAACGTAAATAGTCCCCAATATAAACTTATTAAAATGACAAAAAAGATTATATTTTCGTCAAAATTGTTTCGAAATGACTTCAATTTTCAAGTGCGACTGATAATCAAAAGGCACCTGTTCTCAATAGGCATCTATATATTAACGATGATTGACTACTTAATATTTCAATGTAAGTTAAAAATTTGGTAGTATTCGTATTAACTTAATAAAGAAAGGAGACCTTTATGACATTCAAATGGAAAAATATTTTAAAAGGATTTGCGATGGGAACTTCAGATTTAGTTCCAGGAATTAGTGGAGGTACCATTGCTTTACTTTTAGGAATATATGATGGTTTTATTTCATCCATTAGTGGATTGTTTTCTAAACGATTTTGGCCAAGTTTAAAATTTTTACTTCCTATATTAATAGGAATGATTTTAGCGATTTGTGTACTTAGTAATTTAATTCATTACCTACTCGATCATCATCACGTAATAACGATGTTCTTTTTTACTGGTTTAATTATAGGCATTGTCCCTTACTTATTAAAAACTTCAGATTTTAAAAAAACATTTACAACTAAACACTATGGATTATTAATTTTAGGAATCATAGTTATAGTAGCATTAACATTATTAAATCCTAGCACACAACAATCAAGTTTAACACTTCAATTATCTTTTAGTCTTATTATTAAATATTTTATAGCAGGCGTTTGTGCTTCTAGTGCAATGCTACTTCCAGGTATCTCTGGCTCATTTATGCTACTTGTATTCGGTGCATATGGAACAATAATGCTAGCTATTGCTAATTTAGCTAAACTTAACTTTACCGGTCTGCCTATATTAATAGTAGTTGGTTTAGGTATTTTATGTGGATTTCTATTTTCAAGCCGTATTATAAAATACTTTTTAACCCACCACTTTATTGGAACATTTGCCTTAATTACTGGTTTTGTTATTGGTTCAATTTATGCTGTATTCCCAGGAATTCCTAAATCACCAGTAGAATGGATTGTTTCGATGATTTCCTTAATAATAGGATATATAGTAAGTTATTCATTAGGACTGATTACGTCTAACAATGACACTCAGACATAATATTCTAACATAAACAAAAAACGCATGTGTTTAACACATGCGTTCTCTTCTAGTTAAAACGACTTATTTGTCGCCTTTTAATTTATCAATAACATCATTTGCTTTATCTTTAACGTTATCAACAACTTCTTTAGCTTTACCTGAAGCTTTGTCGCCTTTACCTTCTTTTTCTAAATCTTTATTATCAGTTGCATTACCAACTGTTTCTTTAATGTTACCTTTAGCTTGTTCAAATTTATCTTCTGCCATTTTAAATTCCTCCTTGGTTGAACATTTTATTCTTAAATTATTTATGTAATATTAACATACCCAATACATATCACGTATAAACATAATTTCTGTTATTTTTTATATTTTCCGTCTAATCAATATAATTGTTATAATAATATTGTTCAATTCACTTATCCAATTGGAGATGATAACTATGACATTTGTTAATTTTACTGCTATGACAGAAAAAGGTTTAAATAAAAAGGTCAATGCATTCTTAGAAGAACATCCATATATAGAAATTGTTAAATTTGAATATGCGATGGGTCAAGGCGGTATCGGCGTTGGAATACTATATCAAGACGATTCAAGTTTATAATATAAATGACTGCAATAAATGTATTGATATAAAATATAAAAAACGGTTCACATATTTCTTTGTGAACCGTTTTTCACTGCATATTATTCATTATTTTGCAGGTACAACTGCACCTTTGTATTTTTCATTGATGAAATCACGAATGTCTTTAGATTGTAATACGTCAACTAAAGCTTTAATTTTTTCATCATCTTTATGACCCTTTTGAACTGCAATTAAGTTTGCATAAGGATTATTATTAGGTTTTTCAACTACGATTGAATCTTTTTGTGGACTTAAGCCTTGATCAATAGCATAGTTTGAATTAATAATAGCTGCATCTACATCTTGATTTTGATAGATTTTTGGAAGATATTCAGCTGATTGTTTGTTATTGAATTTAATATCTTTTTTGTTTTCAGTAATATCTTCAAATTTAGCGTCTTCAATTTTTACGCCTTTTTTAATTTTAATTAAACCTTCATCAACGAAGAACTTTAAGAAACGACCTTGTTCAGCTGGGTTATTTGAAACATAAACTGTCGCGCCTTTAGGAAGGTCTTTTAAACTTTTGTATTTTTTAGAATAAACAGCCATTGGTTCTAAATGAACTTTACCTGCATCTTCAATTTTGTATCCTTTTTCTTTACTTTCAGTTTTTAAATAAGGAACGTGTTGGAAGTAGTTAGCATCAAGTTCACCTTTATCTAACAACTTATTAGGTGTCGTGTAATCATTGATTGTTTTAATTTCTAAATCATAATCTTTTTTCTCAAGAAGTGGTTTTGCTTTTTCTAAGATTTCAGCGTGTGGTGCTGGTGAGGCACCTACGACAATTTTTTTATCTTTTTCGTCTCCGCCTTTACCACAAGCAACTAATACAACTGTCAGTGTAAGTACTAATACTAAACTTAAAAGTTTTTTCATTTAATCTCTCCTCTTTTCTATTATCGTTTATCAATTTTATTTGTAAGCCAATCCCCAATGAATTGGATTATAAATACAATAATTAAAATAAATACGGTTGACACTAAAATGACGTCGTTTTGATTACGTGTAAAACCAGTTAAGTAAGCTAAGTTACCTAAACCACCTGCACCAATAACGCCAGCAATAGCAGTTGAACCAACTAAAGCGATAGCCGTTACTGTAATACCTGAAACAAGTGCTGGCATTGCTTCTGGAAGCAATACTTTTCGAACGACTGTCCAAGTATTCGCACCCATAGACCATGCTGCTTCAATAACGCCTTTATCGATTTCTTTAAATGCGATTTCGACTAATCTTGCATAGAACGGTGCAGCGCCAATGACTAATGCTGGAAGTGCTCCCGTTGGTCCACTAATTGTACCTAATAATACACTTGTGAACGGAATTAATAACAAAATTAAAATAATAAATGGAATCGCGCGGAACAAGTTCACTATAAATGAAACTACTGTATAGAAAATCTTAGCTCCAGGTGCGTCACTTTTAGCTGATAAGAAAAGCAACACACCTAAGATTAAACCAAAGATAAAAGCAAAAATGGTTGACACTATAGTCATATAAAGTGTTTCATAAATTGCTTGCCAAACTTCAGGCCATTGCACGTTAGGCATAGTAATCATTTCATGGAAGATATCACCATATGATTTATCCATGTTTAATCACCTCCACATTTACGTGTTGTTTATGTAACTCAGTTACGAATGTATTAAATCCATCTTCACTAATATGTGGAATGTGTACAATTAAAAATCCAACTGAACCTGTACGTGTATTTTTAATATTTGCTTCCAAAATGTTTAATTCAATCTTCTGCGTTCGCGTAATTTCAGACACAACAGGTTGCATTGTATTATTACCATTGAAATTCAATCTTACAATATAAGCGTCTTTGTTCAATGGTTCTAGATGTTTAATTGAATCTTCAAAATCGTCGTCTAAATCGTCTTTCACGAATCGTTTTGTCACCTCATGTTGAGGATTTTCAAATACTTCATCGACTTTACCTTGCTCAATAATACGACCATTTTCCATTACTGCCACTTCATCACATATGCGTCTAATCACTTGCATTTCATGTGTAATAATCACAATCGTTAGATTTCTTTCTTCTTTTATTTTTAACAGTAATTCTAAAATTTCGTCCGTTGTTTGTGGATCGAGCGCACTTGTAGCCTCGTCACATAATAAAACATTTGGATCATTCGCTAATGCACGAGCAATACCAACTCTTTGTTTTTGACCACCTGATAATTCAGAAGGATAAGCTTTTTCACGGCCTTTTAAACCGACTAACTTTACAAGTTCTAAAGCTCTTTTTTTTGCTTCTGCACGAGATACTCCAGCTATTTCTAGTGGAAACATAATATTACTAATGACAGTACGCGACCATAACAAATTAAAATGTTGGAAAATCATACTTACTTTTTGTCGTTTTTTACTCAACTCTGACTTAGAAAGTTTGTTAATATTGTCTCCATCTATAATGATATCCCCTGAAGTCGGTTCTTCTAGATTATTAAACATTCGAATTAATGTACTTTTACCAGCACCAGAGAATCCAATCACTCCAAAAATTGAGCCTGATTCTATATTCAAATCAACGTGATCTACTGCTAGTACATCTTTGTTCTTTGTGTGATAGCGTTTAACAACTTGATTTAACTCAATCACGTTAAGTGCCCCCCCTTAAATTCCTTATGTAATTAAAAAATGCTTCCCCATCTAGAGAGATGAGAAAGCATTTAAAATTATCTTTCTCTCATCTTCTAAAGTCTTAAACTTTATGTGAATTGGCACCATTTCTATTATAGACGGTTGCCGGGCTTCGTAGGGCACATCCCTCCACCTCTCTCGATAAGAGTTTTCGCACTATTTAATTAATTTATATCCTATCACTGTACTAATAATTCGTCAATCATTTTTTTAACTTTTCTAACAAATATGGCACGGATTGAAAGGCATAGACTCTATCTACCTCTTTATCCTTATCCATAATTAACAGTACAGGTACAGACATAATTTTATATTCTTCACTAAAATACTTGTGGAAATTTAAATCAATTTTTTTAAGTGGTAGTTGTTCGATATCATTTGCAATATCCAACATGCGCTCTGAAATCTTACATGTTCCACACATAGGAGTATATCCAAATATTAAATGTTTATCTTTATCAAAGTGTTCTTTGATGTCTTCGATTTTAATAGAATTATTCATTAACGAGTACTAACCTTTCGGAACTTAAATTAGGTATAAGTTTTTTCTCTTTTTTTACGTTAAATCCATACTTACTCAATACATGAGCAAGATAATTTTTAGGACAACGCGCCACTTCACAATATGTTTTATCTACATAGATATGTTCACTTTCACTTAAATAACGTTTAAACCATTTTCTAATTTTTTCGCCTTCATCATCTGAATCGGCAAGAATATAGACCTGTTTTCCATATAACGTTTCTATCATATCGTCTAGTTTGTCGATACTCATTGTACCATGTGTACAAATAATATTTACAGGCTCAGCAATGACTTGTTGCACTTTCTTCTTATCAGATTTACCTTCAACAATGATAACTTTGTTTAAAATTGCCATGTTCATCCACCTTCTAAGTCGATATTAAACAATCATTTACTTTTTCACATTATTGATGAATATAAACACAATTTACAGATAATTAATATAATATATAAAAAACTCCTAGATTCAATATCAAGGAGTTTTTAAAAATTATTCGCCAATCATTTCAGAATATTGTTCAGCTGATAGCAATTCATCTAATTGACTTTCGTCATTTAATTCAACTTTTACCATCCACGCTTTTTCATAAGGTGATTCATTAACAAACTCTGGACTATCTTCTAATTCGTCGTTTGTTTCGACAATTTTACCAGAAACAGGTGCATACAATTCAGATACTGTTTTTACTGATTCAACACTACCAAATGTATCCCCTTCATTAATTTCATCATCGACATCTGGTAATTCGACAAATACGATGTCTCCTAGTTCGCCTTGCGCGTATTCAGTAATACCAATTGTTGCCGTATTTCCTTCAACTTTAACCCATTCATGTTCCTTAGAATATTTGAATTCGCTTGGTACTGCCACGAAAATCCCCTCCTAAAAATAATTACAATTTAATGATGCCATACCGTAAGTTTTCATTCAACTATTAATATTAAAAGTTGTGAGTATACTTTCTATAACCATACATCTTTATATTGTTCTTCATTAAAACCTAACGTAACTTTTTCACTTGAAACCGCTAGCGGACGTTTTACCAACATTCCATCTGAGGCTAAGAGTTCTAATTTTTCATCATTAGATAATTCTTTTAATTTATCTTTCAAACCAAGTTCTCTATATTTCACACCATGTGTATTAAAGAATTTATTTATTTCCACTTCTGATTTAACTACTAATTCTTTGAATTCTTGCTTTGTAGGTGTGTGTTGCACAATATCTATAGACTCATAACTCACACCATGCTCATCTAAAAATCGAGCAGCTTTTTTACAAGTTGTGCATTTTGGATATTGATAAAATTTAATCATTCAGTATTATCCTCCTATTTAAACTTATTTTAAATATATCAAATTATTTAAATAAACGCTCTACTTTTTAAGCTTTATTTTTTTCTAAACATTAGTAATTAGTTATAATATATAAAACAAGCTAAAAGGAGTGTAAAGTATGAAAAATATTACTACTACTGAAGAATTTAATTCAGTTATTCAAAGTGAACAACCTGTTATTGTAAAATTTGAAGCTGGTTGGTGTCCTGATTGTAAAGCAATGGACATGTGGATTGATCCAATCATTGACAAGTATAACGACTATAAATGGTATTCAGTAAATCGTGATGAATTAGAAGATGTAGCATCAGACAATGAAGTCATGGGTATCCCAAGTTTACTTATCTTTGAAAATGGTCAAAAACATGCCCATTTGCATTCTGCTAATGCAAAATCACCTGAACAAGTTGAATCATTCTTAAATGAAACTTTTAATAAATAATTAAAGAACCACACTCATTATTTTGAGTGTGGTTTGTTTAGTATTCTGAGATTAAATGTTTATTTTTACGTTTTGCTTTAGGTGGAACCTCTTCTAAATCAGTAAGATACAATAAACCTGCAATAGCTTCATCTTTAGCAATACCAAACGCTTTTCTTACTTTTGGTTCAAAGATATACAATGGTGTTTTCCAACATGTACCAATACCTTTTTCATAAAGTAATAACATTAGATTCTGAGTGTATGCACCCATCGCAAAAAAGTTTTCGCGATTTTGTCGTTGTCGTGGGTCAGTTTTAAGTACTAAAACTAACATACCTCCTAAATTTGTCACCGCATTATAATGATCTTCTTGTTTTTCCGGACTATTTGGAAAGGCAAAACGTGTAATATCTCTACTCATATCTCCTAATCTATCTTTAGAAACATGAATAACTCTCCACGGTTCTCTCATACCATGATTAGGAGCGTCAGTAGCTTGTTCTATGGCTTTAAATACATCTTCATCATTAATAACCATATCATGTTTAAATTTCTTTATACTTCTTCTTAAAGAAATTACTTCTTGTAATTCCACAATTATCGCTCCTCTATATTGATAACTATTATCAATTATACGCGGATATCGATGACATTTCAATGTATACTACATGCTTTCGTAAAATAATAATTGTTTTTTTAGTTCTTTAACATGAATCTGCCCTGGTGCTTGGGGTTCACCTAAACAGCCATATGACACTGTACCCCCAAAAACACCTTGAGCAGTTCGACTCACTAATCCTAAATGGGACATAGATATCCCAATAACTTGTTGAGAAATCGCTTCAGATGTATAAGCTACTGCTTCTAATAGCGTTGCTACGTCCTGTTTTTCCTTAGGCATTACTGCAATTTTTACATACTCAGGATTTAATTTTTGCATTTTATAATATGAGAATTTTAATTCTTCTAACGGTGGCGTTTCTAAAAAATTATGATATGACACAATGATTTGTTTCTGATGATGATGTGCATGTTCTATAATATGTTTATGCGTCTCAACATCAATATTTGACTCCCATTCTATGTCTATCATTTGAAATGCATCTATTGAGGAGATTGTTTCAATTAACTGTAAATATTTTTTATTAGTTAACTGACCTTTTCCACCTTGAGAAACTGTGCGATATGTCACCAATATTTTGAAATGATCCTTTATTTCATTTAGAAGTGAAAGGTTTTTCATTAAATGTTCATGATGATGGCTCTCCCACTGATCTATACGCAACTCAATGATATCTATATATGCATGGTTATCATTTATACTATTTAACGTTTCATTATCTATTATATCTTGAGGTGCTATGGTTGCAGCTACCTTTACTTCTGCCATATAATCCCTTCTTTTCTTACCATTTACAATTTTATATTATTTTAAACTATTTATGTAACACTCGCCAATGTTTAAAATTCATTTTAATTTTTACAAATCATGATTTAAACCTTTTGAGTCGGGTATATAATAATTGTATTCGAATTTAGGAGGTAATAATAATGGCAGTTCAATATGAAACTAAAGCAACAAACGTTGGTGGACGTAAAGGTCACGTACACACAGACGATAATGCAATAAATGTAGATGTATTACCACCACAACAAGCAGACGGAAAAGCGACTAACCCTGAACAATTATTCGCAGCTGGCTATGCTTCATGCTTTAATGGTGCATATGACCTTATTTTAAAACAAAATAAAGTTCGTGGGGCAGAACCTGAGGTAACTTTAACTGTACGCTTAGAAGATGACCCAAATGCTGAAAGTCCAAAATTAAGCGTATCTATTGATGCAAAAGTTAAAAATGTATTATCTCAAGAAGATGCTGAAAAATATCTACAAGATGCTCACGAATTCTGTCCATATTCAAAAGCAACTCGTGGCAACATCGATGTAGATTTAAATGTTCAAGTTGTTGACTAATTAGTATTACTCTTTAAAATCAAAATTTTATAATTTTAAAAAACCCTGAGACATCTCATTATGTCTCAGGATTTTTTATGTGTTGATAGATAAAGACTGAATTGAAAAGAGCTAATATCAATTTATTTCAATAGTAGTACGGAAGTTAACATAAAGACTTTCGATAAGAACATCTACGTTCATCGCAAGTTGGGCTGTATTGCTAGAATTGAACGACGAATTTAAATTGAATTCTGTCCCACTCCATTTCCTATCTAACAAATTAAGCTTAAGGATATCGATGTATGATAGATAATATTCTAACGTTTATATATTCTCACACTTTTTGTATAATTTTTAAAAATAGGCTATGCTATGAATATAGTTATTAATTAAACTTTATAAAATATTTATAATTAAATTAATTTGTATAAATAAATTATTAAATGCTAATGATAATTTGAGGTGAGTATAATGTCAGAAGTTAGAATTCTTACTAACAACGATTTAAACCAATATATTACTTTAATATCAAATGATTCACATACTTATTCATGGGATAAATTTTATTTTCAACATGTTTCTCCAAATTACTTAAAACACATTCTATCTAAAGAAGAAGAGTATTGTAATATTTTTGGCAATTTTAAAAATGAAAAACTTGTGGCTGGTGTTACATTGCGACAACTCAAACAAATAGGCACACAACATAAAGCAATGTTAGAAAATCTCTTTTTAAAAGACAAAAAAGACGAGATTACTGCGCAAAATTTAATCTGTGAAGTGATTAATTATGCAAAATCTCGTCATATTGAAAAACTAATGACTTGTATTACATCAAATCATATTGGTGCAAAGATTTTTTTCACTGCACTTGGTTTTGAAACTTTAGGGATTGAAAAAAAATCATTTAAAGTAGATGATACTTATTTTGATGTTCATTGGCTACTCTATGATATTAAATAGCCAGGATAATGATTTTACTTATTGGCATCATCGATTGTAGGATCAACCATATCGAGAAATTCAAACTTTCCATGTGTATAAATAAATTTTAAAATACAACAATTTCCAATGATATATTGATTTGCCATATCATCACCTATCCATTTTCTTAAAAAAACCTGAATGGCTGTACCATGGCTTACCGCTAAGAATATTTTTCCATTAGAGGACTCTAATAAATGACTTAATGTCGTAACGATACGATGTTCAACTTCATGTTTCGTTTCTCCTCCGAAAGGGCGTAGTCTAGTTCCAAAAATATCGTGTTTATCCCAAACTGCATCCAATAATTGAACACTATCCCCTTCAAATAACCCAAAACTCCATTCTTTTAATCCTTTATTACGTTGATATGCTTGTTCAGGTAAAACATTTTCTAACGTATCACATGCCCGTTCCGAACTAGATGAATATGCTTCGTCAAAAGTAATATGATTATGTTTAAAGTAATGACCTGCTTGCTTCGCTTGAGATATTCCTAATTTAGTAAGTGGAGAATCACTTGCACCCTGTACTTTCCCTCTTAAATTAAACATAGTTTGTCCATGTCTCATTAAATAGAGTATTTTACTCATTACATTCACCTCAATATATTTTTAAATACTATAGGCAACTTTCTTTTACACCACTTTATAATCCATACATAGTATACCTTAATTTTTTTATACTTAAAAATAACTAAATGTAGAAAAATGAATTAATACACGTTTGATTCTCATTGTGATGGGTATAATAAATTATAAGTTTTACAAATAAAGGAGCGTTCATTATGAATGATCATAATCAATACAATTATGTCAATCCTAATAAGCTCTCATTAGATTGGGAATGTTTTGTAATAAGTAAATCAGAAATGTTACTTGATGGAGTTCCTAGTGAACTTATTCATTCGTGGTTAGATAGAGAAATTATAGAACCTTTTTCAATTAGAGATAATGAATTAAACTTTAAAACTACAGATATATGGAATGCTCTAAAGCAACAAAATTGGTATTATCCTAATTCAAATTAATTTATAGAGACTCATTGCTCGATTAGCACTTTCAATAAGTTGGTGATCAACGTAATTTGATATAACATATGCTCTGATTTCTTTATTATTGCGTTCGTTTTTGGGAAATTTATGATCATTTACAATGTAATTTGCTAAACTTCCTAGTGGTGTATCATCATTAATAAATCCAATAACAAAATCATAAAATGTCATTTTTTCCTCCTCACATTACAACATTTCAGTATCCCCTATCATCTTATTGTTTCTAAATGAATGATGTTTATTTATATGTAAGCACATCAGTAAGTTTTTTTTATAAAAGTTGTAATGTTTTGATTGATTTTATTAAAATAATTAAAACACTTTATTTTTAATTATTCACTCAAAACATTCTATGTGAATATTAATTTTCTGTAAATGTGACGATTTTTCGAATTTTTATACTCTTTTATTTACTTTTTTTGATTTCCCCTTTTAATTGATACGTTTATTAGTGTAATCATACATAAAAAAGCTGCCGATTAGTACATTTTAGCTTGATCGTCAGTTTTTTTATGTAAATTTACGAAGTTATTCGTTTAATAAGAATTAAAATTTTACCTTTTTTTTAAAGAAATGATATGATGATAAAAAAGATATCATTGTTATAGAGGTGACACTACCTATGAATATTAATAAATTATTTTGGATTAATATTATGATTACCCTTTTATTTCTAGGGTTTAATATTACTGTCACCTACTTTCCTAAGTTAGACGATTATTTCTGGCTCGTACCTGGTTTAATTATATGTGGCCTTACTATTTTATTCAGTTTAATTGCTGCTATTTTGGATAAAAACCTTATAAGCGAAATAATTTTTTTAACTAATCTAATCATTTTTTTATATTATATATATCCACTGATATATAACTTTTTTTAATTAAAATGTGGGAGGTGTACAAATGAGTACACATTTAACGATTTTACTTTGGCTGGGTATTATTTTTGTTGTTGCTGCTTCAATTATATTAGGGTTATTGCTAAAATCTAAAAAAGAAGAACGTAAAGAATCTTATTTAGGCTTTACAGTCATCTTCTATATTTTTGGTTTTGCTTTGCTGATATATATACTAATATTTGGTATTTTATAAATAGGGTTTAAAAGAACAAAATACGATTTTATTTTGTTCTTTTTTATATGTTTCTCGATAAAACGATTAAGGAGATATAAATTGAAGACTATTCAATTGAAGCGTATTCTATTTGTTATTTTCATTTCATTACTATTTTTCGCGTTTTCTTCTCATACTTATGCATCTATAAATTCCACTTCTTCATCTCCAGGAAAAGGGAATGATTTCAAATTACAACCTGGTGACATTATTCTTACAAAAGGTCCGGTATTATTTGGTTTCTTTGGACATTCAAGTATTGCTTTAGATCATGATACTGTTTTACAAATTGAAGGACCCGGCGATAAGCCTATTACTGAATCTTTCGAATCATTTAAACAGCGATTTGGCGTTAAAAAAAGTGATTGGATTAAAATATATCGTTGTGAGTATCCTAATGCAGGTCAAAAAGCAGCTAATTGGGCAAAAACTCATTATAAAAACAGTGATAAGACTTATTTAGTTACACTTAATTTAAAAAGTGAACGCTTTACATATTGTACTAAAATTATTTATCAAGCATACAAATACGGTGTAAGTAAAGATACGATAAATGATCATGGTTTACTGATTATCTCTCCATATGCTTTAGTTGATAATTTTAATAATGACTATCGCCTTAAGTTAGTAAAAAAATACTAATCGTTACACTATACTTTTCTATACTAAGAAATGATATTTAAAGGAACAACTTATTTTTATGAAAAACAAAAAATTACATTATCGATTTTTTTATTATATGTTTTTAACTCTTATTATTATATTATTTATTCTTCTCTTTCTTTACTTTTATAAACATTTTGAATTAAAACAAAATCAATCCTTAGATTACTATGCTAACTTTAATGATTTAAAACAACATACAACAAAAAATAAAGATTGGAAAATAATCACAAAATACCGTAAGCACAGCAATACCTTAATTACAGCGATTCATGGTGGAGGTATTGAACCTGGAACCACTGAAATCGCTCGTCGTATTTCAAATATTGGTCAATATCATTTTTATTCATTTGAAGGTCTACGTTCAGATAATAATGCTCAACTACATATTACTTCTACTGTTTTTGATGAACCTCAATTATTAGATATGCTCAACCATTCGTCAAAAATAATATCTATTCACGGATATGCAGGCGATGAACCCATTGTTTACGTAGGTGGTAAAGATAAAAAATTAGTTCAATCCATACGTCATTCATTAACTCATCATGGATTTACAGTACAAAAAACGCCTAAAGGAATTGAGGCCCTTTCCAATAATAATATTATTAATAGAGATAAAAAAGATACAGGAGTGCAACTGGAATTGACGACTCGCCAGCGAGCTTTGTTTTTTAAACAAAACAACTTGGATAAAAATAATAGACGATCTTCAAAGAATTATACGAGAACATTTTATAGATTTGCCAAAGCAGTAGATCAAGGTATTAAAAAAGCACAATAAATGTAATATCATTTGTTTAGTTTTTTAATTAAATTAAATTGGGTATATATAAGTAATGAGTTTAGGAGGCGTTTCTATGGACGAATTAACTAAAGAACAGAAATATACAGTAGCAAAATTTTATAAGCTATATATGGAACGTTCAAATAGTGGTCAAACAGAGGAAGAAGCAAATAATTTTAAAGATAGTATTACAGCTCAAGATGATTATTTTTGCGATAGAAACTATAACGATTTCTTAGAAAATTGCAAAGTTCTTATTGATCATGGCTATCTAGATGGAAATATTATGTCTGATAGAATTGATAATATTAAAGTTACAAATAAAGCTTTTACTGAAATTGAACAAAGCTTTAATTAAAAATACCAAATTTTTTCAAGTTATTCCTATTCAAGGATATTTGCTTAAAAGTCTTAAAAAAATATATTTATTTAACTATGAATATAACTTTTAAAGCCTGCGCATATGTATTGAGTGTGTTTCAGGCTTTTTATTTTTAATAGAGGTGAGTTTACATGAATCATTGGAAAATTAATAATATGACGAATAGAAATCTACTTATACAACAAAACGAAAATGATATATCTATAGTTGAACCTTTAAATAATGGTTCATTTAAAATTCTATCAGAGTTTAAACTGAATACACCCTCCCTTCCTATTAATACATATGATGAACATTTATATGTTTCAATCAATTTTAAAAATGAAGAAATTAATATTTACAATAAATCGAATGAATAACACTATTATATTAATAATTTTATTAACTAAATTGTTTTTAAAAAATAATAAAATGTTAAATAAATATTAATATTTATTATGTAATATTTATAGTGAAATTTGATTGACATGTTGTAATGATGGAGGTCAGTTATGGATAAAATTATATTCTATCTAGGCATTACTTTATTTTTAATCGCATGTATAGTCATTATTTTTGGTATTATTGCTATTTTTAAGAATAAAAATTACTTAAAAATGCTTGCTATGGCTATTATTATTATCTTATTAAGTATGCTTGCACTGGGTATTCATAAAGTCATTGAGAGTAATAATCCCTCTAAAAGTGACATCACTCCTGTAAAAAAAGAAAAGCCTAAAGATAATAAAACAAATAAAGAAAATAACAATAAAAAAGAAAATAATTCTAAGAAAGATAATAAGGATACATCACATGAGTCTATTCAGGACACTCCTTCCACTCAAGAAAACACACCCACCACAGAAGAAAATTCAACTCAGTCATCAGAATCACCAACTACACAACAATCAATACAACAAGAAAACCCAACTACTGAACAAAATAATGTGACTACAAATAACCAAAATTCTACACAACGACAGCAAGAACCTCCAACACCACAACAGGACACATCTCAATATCAGACGAATTCAGCAAATAATAATTCAAAACAAACACATTCTACTCAAACCCAGAATAGTCAAAATAGTACTCAATATAATAATACAAATGAATCTAATACAACAAAAGACAACACTAATAATGTAAATCATAATAGCACGTCAAATACAATTCAAAATATACAAAGTAATAATACGAATAATCATATAAACTAAATAAACAATTAATAATAAAAGATAGAGCATTGAGGCTCTATCTTTTATTTTCGACATTATTTTAAAATTTATAAATATTTATTGAATATTATATTTAATATGCCATACTAAAATATGATACGACTTAAAACAAAGGGATGAAACAATGAAAAAATTAGCCTTACTAACGCTTTCAAGCTTTCTAATATTAGGTGCATGTAGTCATAGTAATGATACAGTCAAAGATGTAAACGAAAGTGCACATAAAAAGAATAATCCAAAAGCACACAAATCCAAAGGCAATTCTGAACGCGTAGATAGTAAAAAAATAAATAAAAACTAAAAATAAGGAGTAGAAGCGCTCTTACTATCCATCGCTTCTACTCCTATTTAATTATCATTCTTCGTATTGTTTAAAGTAATATTCATCTAAATGGTTAAGATGAATATTTTCAATTTGTAGTGTAACATGTTCTAAATTATATTTTTCTTTCAACAATTCAGAAACTTTATTAACCGTTGAATACGGCCATTTAGTATATTCATCACTTAAAACGACATGGGCACTCAATGAACTATGGTTTGTAGTGATACTCCATAAATGAAACTCATGCACATCTATAACGCCTTCAACGCTTTTCATTGCATTAATAATTTCATCTGAATCATATCCATCTGGAATACGCTCCATTAATACTTTCCAAGCATTTTTAATTATTTTATAACCACCATTTAAAATGATAAGAGAAATGATGATACTAATGATTGGGTCAATAATTGCCCATCCAGTAAAATGAATAAGTACTACTGCTACGATAACGCCAATTGAATTTAATAAATCTCCAAAAAAATGCCATAATGCACTTTGAATATTGACATTATCTTCTTTTCTTAAAGATCTAAATAAAATAAGTGTTAAAATGATATTTATAATAAGACCTAATACAGCTACAAATATCATGATACCACTTGCTACCGGTTCAGGATGTATGATTCTCAAAATGCCTTCATACATAATACCTAACGAAATAACAATTAATGCTAAACCATTTAAGAAAGCGACAATAATTTCTAATCTTAAAAATCCATACGTATAATGTTTCGTTGGAGGCTTACTTGCAAAATAAATAGCAAGCATAGACAACCCTAGTGCCAAAACATCACTTAACATATGAAATGAATCTGATAATAAAGCAAGTGAATTAGCATATAATCCACCTACAAACTCTACAATTGTAAAAATCAGCGTAATAATCAAAGAAGACCAAAGCGTTGCTTTTGAACTACTTTGAAATTTCCTATGTTCTACATGATGAAAATATGTTGATTGATTGTTCATTACTTCTCTCCAAACAATTAAATTATAAACTATTTTCTTTAAAACTACCCTAATATATATTAAAAAAACTTTACAAACATTAATATATCAACGTTTTAATGTTATTACAATAAACAAGTGAAATTTAGAAATTTAAAAACATTGTATATTTGAGGCGAAATGATTTATCACATAAATGTAAATATAAAATTTTATTACATTTAATCACCACAGTTGATTAACCAACCATAAAAGTTCGTTATTTCTATTTTGACTTAAATTAACCGACTTAAATTTGACGTTAGTTTAAGATATTCATTATTCTTTTATTAACATTTTTTATGTGTTTGAATTATTTAGTTGTATACAGTAACTACATTAAAAATTTTTTCACATCACACTTATATTAATTTTCTTCTTTGTATTATTTCTATATAATATTAAGAAAGAAACTCTTCAAAAACTTGAAAAAGGAAGTTATCAAATGCTCTTATTTCCTTCAAGTATTTTTATGATTTTACTAGGAAGTTTAATTATTAAACACCCACCAAAAAAAATAAACTACTTCTACGGATTTAGAACAAAAAAGTCAATCAAATCTCAACATAACTGGGACAAAGGACAAATCATTTGTGGAAAGTATATAAAACATTTTTTCAGTTATAGTCTTTACTTCTCTATAATACCTATAGCTTTAGATATTTTTTTCTGATAATCAAGAGAGAAAGTATATTACTATGGTCTATCATAATTCAAAGCATAATCCTTTGTACCTTACTTTTATATGTAATTACCAAAACTAATAAAAATTTAGATTGATCAAAACCTATTATTTACTTTATCTCAACTATTTTTGTTACGTTGATCTTTTTTCATTTTTGTATTCTTACGATAAATATAAATTGCATTTATCGCTCCAAGTATTGTCCAGATAATCGTTATATATACACCCCAATATTTAAAAGTTAATGACATAAATATTATAAAAAATATATTCAAAATTAGAGCGATAATATGTGTAATATCATAGCAATACATTTATTTATAAATTAAACCTTATAATTGCTTTACTGACGTTAAATCTTAGAACTCTTAACAAACCCAAATACTGTCAAATGGCCTACTTAATAGCTCACGCTATGTAGACATTAATCTGCAAATTTAGTTAAGTATATTTCTCAACGCACAATAAATTTCTCGATATAAATGCCGTATTCTATTTTTTTCTTTTTTTGTGATTTTAACTAACAATTTAGCTGTTTTTTCTTCAAAAACTGTTGCTAAAGCAACTAGAATATCTATGATTTTTTTACAAACGTACAAAAACTCCAAAATATTTAAAGCTCCTTTTTTAAAAATTCTTCTCAACGCACAATAATCTTTTTCGACATAAACACATCGTCTAAACTGATTATTTTTCTATACTTAATTTAGAAATTTGTTCTTTCTTCTCAGTTAATTTATCAAATATAAATTTAGGTTTTTTTCCTGAAACTAAAATATTAAAAGAATTATTATAAATAACTTTTGCCTCATTTACTCTCTCAGATTGAGTTGTCGAAATTATATGATAAATATTTCCAATTTCTTCAAACAAATTCGAACTTTTTTGATAATAAATTAAATCCTCTTTATTAGCTTCAAGTTCAGCAAATCCATTTCTGATACCGTATTTTAAAGCATAATAAAGTAAAATAGCTGAAAAAATGATGTATATAAATATCAAATTAAAACCTCTCTTTTTAAAATCTTTAGTACAAGAGTTATTAAAATTTTAAACATCTCTATTTGCAATTTTAAGATACTTTTTAGAGCATTTAGAGAATTTCACATATCATTTTTATTTAACGACTCTTAAAACTCAAGTGAGAGTCAAATTTAAAAATTAAAAAAACTCTTTACTCTAAATACTAACAAACTAAACTTTTATTTAATACTAAATACAAAACAAAGGGTCCTACAAAATATCGATAATTTAATTATTCTTAAATAAAAGAACATAATATATATAAAGATAATTATATGTTATTTAGTACTTTTTCAAAGCATTTAGTGAAAGTAAAATTGATCGTTGGTTTACTAATGCGTACAAATTACTTCCTGATGATTTTCCTAGAATTGTAATTCATGAAATCCGTCATAGTCGTACTTCAATTTTGATTAATCACGGTGCTAGTTTAATGGTTATTGCACAAAGATTAGGACATTCATCTATTGAGGAAGTTAGTAAACGCTAAGGACATTTATTATCCTAGTACACAAAAAGAAATTGTAAAATATTTATGAGGTGATGAAATGGAAGAAGTAAAAATTTTAATAGTAGGCCAAAGTCCATATGAAGATAATAAAAATTATGGCCCATTAAAGGTTGACGATTATATTTCGGAAGTCATTGCATTTTTTCCAAATATTAATGATAAAAAATACAATTTATATAAATTAACAACATACAGACGATTATTAGGTTTCTTAAAAACTAAACCTTTAACAGAAGAAGAATTCACAACGCTCGATTCTCCTAAAAAATTAGTTGATTGTTATAAAAGTAAAGGTATCTACTTTGTCAATGAAATAGAAATCAAAGACATAGATCAAAATACCGATACTATTACTTTTGATAATACAAAACATCCAATTAATATAAAAAACACCAAAATTATTTGTTTTGGAAGTAAAGCGATAAACCGTTTTAAAGATTATGAAAACATCACTAAACTTCCTCATCCTTCACCGCAAAATAATAATAAATTTTGGAAAAAATATGATTCTGAGTATAGTAGCATTAACTATGATGAGTCTTTTGAATTCAAAGAATTATTAAGCACTCTTTAATTAGAGTGTTTTTTATTGGGGCATATTTAGGGCTATATTGGGGCAATAAAAATAAAAAGCTTGCAACCAATAGGGTTACAAGCTATGAGATGGAGGCGGCGGGATTCGAACCCGCGTCCAGAGGTCCTGATACAAATTTTTCTACGTGTGTAGTCTATTGATACATTTCGCATATTGGTAAGCAACAGACAACCAACAATATGCTAGTTTGATTAAATTTCATCTAAACAGACTTCAAACGGCAGTGTTTAGCATATCCTATTAGGGTTGAATCGCGTTAACAGCACATAGGAAATGCTGTTAGGCGATGCAGAGCGCTATTACGCAGCTACTGCTAAATTATTGTTTGATTTGTCAGTTATATTTAACCGAATGTGTTGATGACGGAGACAACCCTCCGACACGCTTAATAAGCTCGGGGGACCCCTGTCGAATCCAAAAACGCCCCCGCAATATTATAAATTATAAGATACAGTTTAATTTAAACAACTTTATTTATCATAACAAATAAAGCCCGATTAAGCAATAAGTATGCTTAATAACGGGCTTTCATTGCACGATCCACGTCTCGTTTCATTGCTTTATCTTTTAATGCCTGACGTTTATCATGCAGTTTTTTACCACGAGCTATACCTAACAAAACTTTACATTGTCCATGTTTTAAATACAATTTTAAAGGAATAATCGAATATCCAATTTCTCTTGTACGTTCGCCTAGTTTGATAATCTCTTTTTTATGCAATAACAGCTTTCTTGATCGTAATGGATCATGATTAAACCGATTTCCTTCCTCGTATGGAGCAATATGCATATTATTAATGTACATTTCTCCACGCTTCACTTGTGCATAACTATCTTTTAAGTTCGCACTACCACGTCGAATCGATTTAATTTCTGTACCTTGAAGCGCAATGCCTGCTTCAATGGTATCTTCAATATTATAATCATGTCTTGCTTTACGGTTTTCAGCCAACGTTCCTGGTGATTTTGTTTTTTTCTTGGCCATTAATGTATGTCACCTCTTTGCTGATTATTTTTTCTTACGACGCGCTTTTTTCTTAATATGTTTATCTTTATAAAAAGGTTTATGCTTAGTTGAGCTTTGTTTATCACGTTGACGTTGATTTTTACCCTTACGTTGTTTACGCTTTTTCTTTTTATTTTTATGATGATTATCTTTAGATTTATCTAAAGATTTACCACGTGTTTTAGCTTGAATCGTTTTTCCACGAGCAGGACGCTGTGATTTATCATTTTTAGGTAATGGCATGCCAACAATTTGGAAATCTATCATTCGTTCATCTACGTCTACATGAGTAACTTTAACTTTTACTTCATCACCAATTCTAAACACTTTAGCATGTCGTTCACCTATCAATGCCATTTGTCGTTCATCAAATTGATAATAATCATCTGTCATATTAGAAATATGAACCATACCTTCTATCGTATTTGGTAATTCAATGAACATACCAAAATTGGCAACAGAGCTTACAATACCTTCAAATTCATCACCAATATGTTGAATCATATACTCTGCTTTCTTCAACTCATCTGTATCTCTTTCTGCTTCAATTGCGCGACGTTCACGTTGAGATGTATGTTCTGCTAATTCTGGTAATGTTTCTTCCCATTTATGCATCTCTTTATGATTCATAGAGTGATCGACAAGATACTTACGAATTAAGCGATGGACAGTTAAATCTGGATAACGACGAATCGGGGAAGTAAAATGTGTATAATATTCTGCTGACAAGCCAAAATGACCTAAATTCGTATCATCATAATGTGCTTGTTGCATCGAACGTAACATCATTGTTGAAATAACCATTTGCTCAGAACGACCTTCAACTTCTTCTTGGATAGATTGTAATGTTGAAGGATGAATATCTTCGCCTGTACCTTTAACCATAATACCAAAATTAGTAATAAAGTCGAAGAACTGACGTAATCGATCTGATTTTGGTTGTTCATGAACACGATAAATAAATGGCACTTCTAATTTGTTAAAATGTTCAGCAACTGTTTCATTGGCCGCTAACATAAATGATTCAATTAAACGCTCTCCTTCACCACGTTCTCGCAATATGACATCTGTAGGTAGTCCTTCGTGATTGACCAACACTTTAGCTTCATTAATATCAAAATCAATTTCACCACGACGTTTACGCATACGGATAAGTCGATTAGATAAATCTTGCGCTAAATCTAACATTGGGACAATTTCACTGTATTGTTGACGTACTTCTGCATTTTTTTCGGTAATAATTTGATTCACTGCATCATACGTCATACGATAGTTTGAATGAATAACACTATCAAATATGTCATGATTCACCACTTCGCCACGCTCATTTATTTCCATACGACAACTTAACGTTAAACGATCTGCTTCAGGATTTAATGAACAGATACCATTACTTAAACGGTGTGGAATCATTGGAATAACACGGTCTACTAAATAAACACTCGTTGCTCTATCATAAGCTTCTTTATCTAGCGCAGAGCCTTCTTTTACGTAATAACTTACGTCTGCAATACTTACTGTCAATTCCGTATGACCATTAGCTAGACGTTTAACGCTAATTGCATCGTCTAAATCTTTAGCATCTGCACCATCTATTGTAATTGTAAGGTCGTTTCTTAAATCTCTTCGTCCTTTAATTTCTTCAGGTTTTATTTCTTCAGGGACTGATTCCGCTTCTTTTAATACCTCATCAGGAAATTCAATCTCTATTCCATGCTGATAAATAATTGAAAGAATATCTACTCCTGGATCATTTTTATGACCTAGAATAGCAGAAACATGTCCTTCTGGATTATCTGTACCATCAGCATATTTTGTGATTTGGACCAGTACTTTATGACCATCTACAGCTCCAAGACTCTGTCCTTTAGGTATAAATATATCTTGCATAATACGTTTATCGTCAGGAATGACAAAACCAAAATGTTTTGCTTCACTATACGTACCTACCACTTGTGTAACAGAATGCTTTTCTATAGATTTTACTTCACCTTCAACTTTTCCACGATGCTCTCCTCTGGATTTTTGTAATTCAACTATTACTGTATCACCATCTAAAGCACGATTAATCTTTGTTGGTGGAATAAAAATATCTTCAAGTTCTTCGTTTTCTGGGCGTAAGAAAGCAAAGCCTTTTTTATTTTGACTTAAAGTACCTCTTATTAATTTTGAGCTTAAATTCTTATTTGATGCTTTACGTTGATAGCGATCTGTCTTTGTTCGCTCTACCAATCCTGCCTGTTCAAGTTCAACGAGCACCTTTATTAATTCTCTAAATGAGTCAGCACTACTAAGACCTAAAGCATCTTGAAAGTCCGATACAGACATCGGTTCATAATCAGGTTGTTTTACAATTTCTTCAATGGATTGCTTTAAATTCATCATGCCCCTCCTTTCTTCAATCGATTATTTTTATTATTTATTCAGACCAGTCTAATCCTTCTAAAAACTCATATACATCTTCAAACACTTGCTCTTTTTCTTTATCAATTGTAATGACATGTCCTGAATTTGCATACCATTTAATTTGTTTTTCATCTGAATCTACATTTTCATATATATAATTTGCTGACTGAGGATCAATCATTTCATCTTTTTCAGCTTGAACTACTAAAATGGGATCTAAGACTTCATCTACATCATTACGCACACGACTTAACGTATCACTAAGTTCTTTGAGTGTTTCAGTAGGATGAAAATCTTCCATTTCTTTATCAATAGTTGCTTGGTCTTTACCTTCGTATTTTTTAAAATTACGTGCATATTCTAAAAAACCTTCATAGATTGTACCTTCTGTTTTTACTTCGGCAGGTGCACACATTGTTATGATACCTTTTACAGGACGGTTTAAACTTAACTTCAATGCAAATACACCGCCTAATGACAATCCAGCTACCGCTATGTCTTCATAACCTTGTTCTATAAGATAATCATAGCCATCAAGTACATCTTTAAACCATACATATGGACTAGATTTTAATATTTCTTCTGGCGGTGCAGCATGACCTTCATACTGTGGCGCATAAGAAGTATAACCTTTTTTTTGTAAAAATCTACCAAGTTGTCTTACATCAGAGGAATTGCCTGTGAATCCATGTAAGAGTAAGACTGCTCTTTTACCTTCTTGGAAAAAGAAAGGTTGAGGTAACTTAATTTGCATTTTTTATCCCTCTCTAACAAAAATTATAATATACTTACTTTTTTAATTTGTACAAATAGATTGTATTCATTATATACTCAATCTATTTTATTCCCTTAATAGCTTAAAAATATGCATTAATGATTATATTAAAATAATGCTTTCTTTATAAAATGTGTTAATTCTATTATAAATAAAAAAGCCCGACATTGATATCGTCGGACCTTATAAACCAAAATAACTTATCCCAATCATTATTAAAAAGAAAATGATGGCTAACACAATTGTTAATCTATGCAAGAACAAATCGACGCCACGTTGTTTTTGCTTACCAAATAACTGTTCAGCGCCCCCGCTAATCGCACCCGAAAGTCCATTACTTTTACTTTCTTGGAGTAATACAACAGTAATTAATGCAATACAATCAATAATTAATAAGACCATAAATAATGTATGCATGAAAATTGTCCTCCGTTCATTATATACGTTCCGAATTATAACATATTCTTAATATAGTTATCAAATACTATCGATTAAATGTGCTTTTACGTACAATTGAAATAATTAACATATATATTGCTAATATTACTGAACCAATCACGACGATTAAAATAGGTAAAATAAATAAAATCGATTTTGTTTCAATAATAGCATTTAACACCATTGTTAAGTTGACAAGTGTAAATAATACATTTGACACATATACGGCAAACATAAACCACCAAAGATATTTATGTCGATTCCATAAAGCAATTACTCCAGCTAAATATGCGAGAATATACATAATACCTGTATATCTAAAACTATTTAAAATATTATCTACTGAACTACTTGATGCTTTTTGATGTGCTAGTGTTAACAGTGTTTTAGCAGTGTGAGCATCTAAAGCAATAAAATTATGGATAATTAATAATATACAAAATACAAGCGAACTATATCCAATCAGTTGACCGACAATACGTTCTCTTTTATTTGACTGATTAAGTTGTTGATCCATATTCAATTCTCCTTCTTTCAATTACAGGATTATTATATCAGTTTCATCACTGAAGTTAAATCTTACACTTCTTTACTATTGTTTAAATTTTATATTAAAAAAGCCTGTCATAGTCTCAACTCTATGACAGGCAAACGCGTGAACTCTATTGATTTTAGTATGTTGCTAAAATTATTTATCTAAATTATAGAAAGATTTAATTCCGTCAAATTTTGCTGTTTCAAATAATTCATCTTCAATACGTAGTAATTGATTATATTTCGCAATACGATCTGTTCTTGATAATGAACCAGTTTTAATTTGACCAGCATTTGTTGCTACTGCGATATCAGCAATTGTTGTATCTTCAGTTTCACCAGAACGGTGAGATACTACCGCTGTATAACCAGCTTTTTGAGCCATCTCAATAGCATCAAATGTTTCAGTTAATGTACCAATTTGGTTTACTTTGATTAAGATTGAGTTACCAATACCTTGTTCAATACCTCTAGAAAGAATTTCAGTATTAGTTACGAATAAATCGTCACCTACTAATTGAACTTTGTCACCGATACGATCAGTTAATTGTTTCCAACCGTCCCAGTCATTTTCATCCATACCATCTTCAATTGTAATGATTGGATATTTACTAATTAATTCTTCTAAGTAGTCAACTTGTTCAGCTGCGCTACGTTTTGCACCATGTTCACCTTCGAATTTAGTGTAGTCATATACACCATTTTCATAGAATTCAGATGAAGCACAGTCAAATCCTAAGAATACATCTTCGCCTGGTTTGTAACCAGCTTTTTCAATCGCTTTAATGATTGTTTCAACTGCATCTTCAGTACCGTCAAATCTTGGAGCAAAACCACCTTCGTCACCTACAGCAGTTTCTAATCCACGTTCACTTAAAATTGATTTTAAGTTATGGAAAATTTCAGCGCCCCAACGTAATGCTTCTTTAAATGATTCAGCACCAGTTGGTAAAATCATGAATTCTTGGAATGCAATTGGTGCATCTGAGTGAGAACCACCGTTAACAATATTCATCATTGGTACTGGTAATTGTTTACCGTTAAATCCACCGAAATATTTGTATAATGGTTGACCTAATAAGTCAGCTGCTGCACGTGCAACGGCAATAGATACACCTAAAATAGCGTTTGCGCCTAATTTACCTTTGTTAGGTGTTCCATCTAATTGAATCATCATTTTATCAATTGATACTTGATCTAAAACTGAAAATTCACCTTCAACGATTTCTGGAGCGATAATTTCGTTTACATTTTCAACAGCTTTTGTAACACCTTTACCGCTATAACGTGATTTATCTCCATCACGTAATTCAACTGCTTCGTGTTCACCAGTAGAAGCACCTGAAGGTACTAGAGCACGACCAAAAGCACCACTTTCAGTTAATACTTCAACTTCAACTGTTGGGTTACCACGTGAGTCTAATACTTCGCGAGCATAAACATCTGTAATAATTGGCATAATAAATAATCTCCTTTAAATTTAGATTCCTTAATTATTATAACTATTTTTTGTTATTTAATAAAATATTTATACTAAGATGACTTAATATTAAAGAATAATATTAAATCATCTTACCATTTACAGTTTTACTAATGCTTAATTAAAGATTCACCTGTCATGTCTGACGGTTGTTCAACATTTAATAAGTCTAGTAATGTAGGTGCTAAGTCACCTAAACGACCAGTTTCACGTAATGTTACATCTTCTTTAGTAACAATTACTGGAACTGGGTTTGTAGTATGAGTAGTCATAGGTTGATCATCATCAGTTAAAACTTGATCTGAGTTACCATGGTCAGCTGTAATAATTGCATAGCCATTCATATCTAAAATTTTATCAACCACTTCACCTAAACATTCATCTACTGCTTCAATTGCTTTGATTGTTGGTTCAAGCATACCACTATGACCTACCATATCAGGATTAGCAAAGTTTAAGATAATTAAATCTAAATCACCTTTGTCTAACTCTTCTAACAATGTATCTTTAACTTCGTATGCACTCATTTCAGGTTTTAAATCATACGTAGCAACTTTAGGTGAATCAATTAAGCGACGACGTTCACCTTCAAATTCTTCATTACGTCCACCACTCATGAAATAAGTAACATGTGGGTATTTTTCAGTTTCTGCAATACGTAATTGTTTTAAATTATTATTTTGAGCAACTTCACCAATTGTATTAGTTAAATCAACTTTTTCAAATACGACTTCTGCATCAACATTATCATTGTATTTAGTAAACGTTGCATAGAATAAATCATTTACACGTTCAACTTTAAAGCCGTCAAATGCTTTATTTGTAAATATTTCAGATAATTGTGCTGCTCTATCAGGACGGAAATTGAAGAAGATGACAGCATCACCATCTTGAACACCTTCATTTTGTCCTTCAACTATAAAAGGCTCAACAAATTCATCTGTAACATCATTTGCATAATTCGCTTCTACACCTTCTTTAGCGCTCGCATAAGAAGGTCCTTCGAAATTACGAATAGCATTATAAGCTTTTTCTTCACGATCCCAACGTTTATCACGGTCCATTGCGTAATAACGACCTGAAATTGACGCAAATTGACCTACACCAAGTTCTTTGAATTTAGCTTCTGTTTCTTCAATATATTTAATTGCTGATTTTTGATCTACATCACGACCATCTAAAAATGCATGTACATACACTTTATCTAAACCTTTTTGTTTAGCAAGTTCTAATAATGCAAATAAATGTTTGTAATGACTGTGAACACCGCCATCTGAAAGTAAGCCAAATACATGTAATGCTGAATCGTGATCTTTAACGTGTTGAGCTGCTTTACCTAACACTTCATTTTCGTAGAAATCACCATCTTCAATGGATTTATTAATACGAGTTAAACTTTGATAGACAATACGACCCGCGCCTATATTCATATGACCTACTTCAGAGTTACCCATTTGACCTTCGGGAAGGCCAACATCTAAACCACTTGCTTCAATTTGAGTCGTAGGATATTTGTTGTAATAACGATCGAAATTTGGTTTATGCGCTTGTTTTACTGCATTACCATGTTCACTTTCACGGTTAGCAAAACCGTCTAGAATAATTAATGCTGTTGGTTGTTTAGCCATAATTATTTAGCACCTTCTAACAATTGTACAAAATCATCTACTTTAAGTGATGCGCCACCAACTAATGCACCATCGATATCTGATTGAGCCATATATTCTTTAACATTATTTGGTTTCACACTACCACCATATTGAATACGAGTCGCATCAGCTACATCTTGACTAGACACGTCTGCTACTGTTTTACGTACTTGTGCACACATTTCATTTGCGTCTTCTGAAGTGGCTGATTTACCAGTACCAATTGCCCAAATTGGTTCATAAGCAATGACAACTTCTTTAAGTTGATTTTCTGACAAGCCTTTTACTGCTTCTTTTACTTGGTTGCTTACTACTTCGTTAGCTTTGCCATTTTCTCTTTCTTCATCTGTTTCACCAACACAAATAATTGGTGTCATTCCATGATTAAATACTGCATGTGCTTTTTTATTTACATCTTCATCTGTTTCATGGAATAATTCACGACGTTCTGAATGTCCAATAACGACATATTTAACACCTAAATCAGCTAATGCCACTGGAGAAGTTTCTCCTGTATACGCACCATTATCTTCAAAATAAGTGTTTTGAGCACCAATTTTTAATCCTTTTGCTTTGCCATCCTTCACTAGAGAGATCAATGCATCTAATTGAATTGTTGGCGCACAAATTACTGATTCAACTTCTTTTTCATCAGGTAATGTAGGTAAATTGTTTACAAAGTCTTTAGCTTCTTGAACTGTTTTATTCATTTTCCAGTTACCAGCTATGATTGGTTTTCTCATTATTGACACTCCTATTATTAATAAATTTAAAATTAATTATAAATATTTACGTTCTTTTATTGTTTTCCCATGAAAATCGTAAAAGAAACATTTTTATGATTCAAATAAATATTACTTATCGTTAATTGCTTTGATACCAGGTAATTCTTTACCTTCAAGGTATTCTAATGAAGCACCGCCACCAGTTGAAATATGAGTGAAATCATCTTCAAATCCTAGTGAAATTGCAGCCGCTGCTGAATCACCGCCACCGATAATTGTGATTGCATCTTCTAAGTTAGCAATTGCTTTGCATACACCAATTGTACCTTTAGCAAAATTACTAAATTCAAATACACCCATAGGTCCATTCCATACTACTGTATGAGCACCTTGTAATTCCTTAGTAAATAACTCTATTGTTTTTGGTCCAATATCCATTGCTTCTTGATCACTTGGAATTTCATCAATAGATACTTCAGTGATTTTAGCATCGTTTGAAAATTCTTTAGCTACTTTACAATCAACAGGTAATACAATTTGATCGCCATTTTTTTCTAAAAGCTCTTTAGCAAAGTCGATTTTATCTTCTTCTAATAAAGATAGACCAATTTCTTTACCTTGTGCTTTTAAAAATGTATATGCCATACCGCCACCAATAATGATTTTATCAGCGATATTCACTAAATTTTTAATAACACCAATTTTGTCAGATACTTTAGCACCACCTAAAATAGCCACAACTGGTTTATGTGGATCATTTACCACACCACCGATAAATTTAATTTCTTTTTCCATTAGGTAGCCTGCAGCTGTTTCTAGATGAGTAGAAATACCAACATTTGAAGCATGTTCACGATGTGCAGTACCAAATGCATCATTTACAAACACATCACCTAATGATGCCCAATATTTACCTAATTCAGGATCATTTTTAGATTCTTTTTTACCATCTAAATCTTCAAAACGAGTATTTTCAACTAATAATACATCGCCTTCATTTAAATTTTTAATTGAAGATTCTAATTTTTCACCGCGTGTTTCTGGAACAAACACAACTTCTTTGCCTAATTTTTCAGTTAATGAATCTGCTACTGGTTTTAAAGTTAACTCTTTTTTATCACTTTCTTCTTTAACTTTACCTAAGTGAGAGAATAATACCAATTTACCGCCTTGTTCTAAAATATATTTAATTGTTGGTAAGGCTTGAACAATACGGTTATCATTTGTAATTTCACCATTTTTTAAAGGTACATTAAAGTCAGCACGTTCAAGTACAACTTTTCCTTTTAAGTCTAAATCAGAAACAATTTTTTTTGCCATTATAATTTCCTCCTTTAAATAGGAATGATTAATATAAAAATAAGCGGAGAAGCGCTAGTGCTCCCCGCTTACTCATAAGCTAACTTAATTCAACATTTTATATAAGTGTACTGAGCACAAGTTTTTATTAAACTAGGCTACGAAATTATTTAGTTAATTCAGCTAAATATTCTAAAGTACGTACTAATTGAGAAGTATAAGACATTTCGTTGTCATACCAAGCAGCTACTTTAACTAATTGTTTGTCGCCAACTGAGATGACACGAGTTTGAGTTGCATCGAATAATGAACCAAAGTTCATACCAACGATATCTGATGATACGATTTCATCTTCAGTGTAACCGAATGATTCGTCAGCAGCATTTTTCATTGCTTTGTTAACATCTTCAACTGTTACTTCTTTTTCTAATACAACTGTTACTTCAGTTAATGAACCAGTAGCTACTGGTACACGTTGTGCTCCACCATCTAATTTACCATCGATTTCAGGAATTACTTTACCGATAGCTTTAGCTGCACCTGTTGAGTTAGGTACGATGTTTTGTGCTGCTGCACGTGCACGACGTTTATCACCTTTTTTATGTGGACCATCTTGAGTCATTTGGTCGCCAGTGTAAGCGTGGATAGTTGTCATTAAACCTTCTACAATACCAAATTCGTCATTTAAAACTTTAGCAACTGGTGCTAATGAGTTTGTAGTACATGAAGCACCTGATACTACTGTTTCAGATCCATCTAAGTCTTTGTGGTTTGTGTTAAATACGATAGTTTTAACATCACCTTTGGCTGGAGCAGAAATTAATACTTTTTTAGCTCCTGCGTTAATGTGTGCTTCAGCTTTTTCTTTTTCTGTATAGAAACCAGTACATTCTAATACTACGTCGATATCTAAATCGCCCCATGGTAATTTACTTGCATCTGGTTCTTCAAAAGATTTAACTTCTTTACCATTTACACGGAAACCACCTTCAACAACTTCTACGTCTCCGTTAAAGCGACCTTGCATAGTGTCATATTTTAATAAATGAGCTAACATTTCGTCGTCTGTTAAGTCGTTTACTGCAACTACTTCAATACCTTCTACATCTTGAATTCTTCTGAATGCTAAACGACCAATTCTACCAAAACCATTAATTGCTACTTTTACTGCCATTATAATGGCCTCCTTTAAAATGATATTTAAAAAGTTAAATAACTTTTTATTCCTTATTTAATATTACTTTAGCTGCTGCTTCATCAGTAATTAATATTGTATTTTTGGGGGCAATACTGAGATATGCTTTGATAGCTTCTCCCTTAGACATGCCACCAGCAACAGCATATATAAAATCTTTGCTTTCTAAATCTTCAAGTTGTAATCCAATAGTTTTTACTTTTTGAACTACATGGCCTTGAGCGTCAAAATAATATCCGAAAGCTTCTCCAACGGCTTGATGATGTTGAAGTCTTTCAATCACCTCATCAGATGATTGTCTACGATGCGCCATCTTCAGCGCATCACCAATACCGTGCATTGTTATATTTGCTTGTTTAATCTTTTCTAATGTATGCACAACTGATGGTTCCATCAGTAATGTATTATATGTTGATTCACTTACATTATCTGGTACATATAGCGTGGTATAATAACCACCACTTTGTTGTGCCATACTTGCTGCAATTGTATTTGCTTGATAAACCATATTTTCACCAAGACCACCACGTGCAGGAACAAAAAACACATTAAATGGTAATAAATGCATTGCTCGGCTAACATTAGCCATTGTTGATCCACCTGTCACTGATACAATTGCATCTTCATACAATATATCTTCTAGTAAATGACCTGCTTGTCTACCCATCTCAGACTTAACTTCTTCATGTATGTCAGAATTTCCAGGTATGACATATACTTCTTTAATTCCAAAGTTGGACTTAATATGTTTAGCATAATGATTATCATCTTTATACACTTTAAAATAATCACTTAATTGATTAAGTACTTTTATACCTTCTTCAGTGATTTCCATACCAGTTGATTTTACTTGTATAAGATTTTGCTTTTTTAATATGTCTGTTTCTGTTCTTAAGACTCTTTCTGTAATATCCATATGTTCGCTTAAACTTCTACGCCCAACAGGTTCATTATTTGAAATTGTCGTTAAGATAGAGAAACGTCGATACATTTTATCAACTAAGTCAGGAACCAACTTTTGTTGTAGTTTAATCAGGTCTTTCACTACTACCTTCCTCCTATTTTTCTCAAAAGGTAATCGAGAGTTAGAGGGGGTTTGACTTTTTTTGTCCCAGGTGGGACAAAATTCAACCTCTTTACAATTGCAATACTACTATTGTCGTTATAAAAAAGCAAGTGAAAACCTTTATTATTTTAAATAATCTGTTAAATATTTAAAATAGGGTATAGTAAATGCAATAGAGTTAACCTTATAGGTGTTTGAATTATAATTTAAACATTAACTAGATAGGAGGAATCACTTTGAAATATAAAGACAATAAGGATGTAGAAGTTTTAGATCCTTCTGATAATAGATATAAAGATGATGATTATTTTAAAAGAGAACAAGAATATCGAGATATGTCTGAACATCACAATACAATACGATATCACTATGGTTGTGGTTGTCCTTTTGGTTGTTTCTCTTCTATTTTTATATCGATTGTTCTTTCAATTATCTTAACGTTCTTGCTCAACTGGATATTTTAAAAGACCTAGAAATACACACATGGTAAAATGTGTATATACCTAGGTCTTTTTTTATTCTTCGTTTGAAGATCTTTGAGATTGTTGGGCATTACTTTTTGATTCTGAAGTTGTTGAACTAGATGATTGTGTTTTAGCTTCGGCAGTAGATGGTTGCATCGTTGATTTTTGTGTTTGGGATGATTGACTTGTATTAGCTCGTTCTTGTGTAGTAGTTGTATCATTATTACTTGAATTATGTTGTGATGTTTCAGTTGAAGCATTAGAACGAGAAGATTGACTTGACTGAGTATTTTCAGTTGATTTATCTGTTTCTTCTTGCGTTGCTTTTTCTTGAGTTTGTGCGTTTTCTTTTTGTTGAGTACTTTGAATTTGATTTGTATTAGGTTGTTTTGTAGATGTTTCTTTAGAAGATTGTTGCGTTTGTGCTGTTTTACCTTGATTAGTAGGTTGTACTTTTATTGAATTATTTTGCTCATTAGAATAGTTATCAGTTACATTTGGATTTTTTACGTTATCTAATTTATTTTCTTTACTATTATTTGTATTGCTTTCACTTGTTGTATTTTCTTGCGTACTTTCTTCATTCTTTTTATCACTTTTAGTATCTTTATCTTTCTTATCTTTATGTTCTTCCGTTGACTGATTATTTAAACGTTCATTGACTCTGTTTGAATTATCTACAAAAGCAAAAACTGCAAACACTAATCCACCAAGTAATAGAAGCACAATAAGTGTACTAATTATTTTAGAAATACCACTCATCTTTTTCTTTTCATGTGCTTCATAGTCTTTAAGATTTCTATTTTTTTTTGACATGGACTCCCTCACTTCTTAATATCTATTCATCCTTTAATATAGCAATCTATTTTACATTATTTCCTTTTAAAAAAATATTAAAAATACTTAAGTAAATATATAAATGGAATACTCATTCATTATATATGATAACATCATATATAAATAACTACACTATCAATATAAAGTAAATTTTGGAGTGACAAAATGAAAAAAGATGCTTTTAACACATTATTTGAAAATCATTCAAGCAATAAAATTAAATCTATGATGTTAAGCAATGATGATTTTGATGAAAGTAAAAATTCAAAATTTGATATATTTATTAGCATTTTAATTCCTATAATCATATTATTCTTAATCTTATTTATAAAGTAATATAATAGAAACTTGAAAGAGAATAGAAAGAAACTAAAATGACTTTTGCTTTGTATATTAGTATATTAAAGGTATAAACATACTTTTTAAATGTTCTACTATTCTCTATGGCAAAGCTATACTTATATTATAGCTAAATTTAGATAAATTTAATGACCGTATTTTCTAAAGTTAATGACATGTGATTGAATAAATCTTGAACGCTTTTTGAGCATCTTTCTCTATATTGTCATTAAAAATTTATTTTCTTTATAAAAAATGAGGTGTTAGTAAATGAAACAATTTTTAATTACTGGTGGAACCGGAATGGTAGGGAGTCACTTAGTAAATGAAATAAAAAAAAGAGAGGCTCATATTACAATTTTAACTCGTAGTGATAAACAAAGTGATGAGCCTAAGATTACGTATGTTAACTGGTCTAAAAAAGGATGGGAAAATCAAGTACCAGATATTGATGTAGTCATTAATTTAGCAGGAGCGACATTAAATAAACGTTGGACTTCCTCTTACAAACAAACGATTATGACAAGTCGTATTCAATCGACTGAATCTTTAGTTCATTTATTTGAGCAACGTCAACATAAACCTGAAGTGCTTTTTAATGCAAGTGCTATGGGGTATTATCCTCCAAGTTTATATCGAACTTATACAGAACAATATCAAACACTTCCTTTTGATTTCCTGTCAGATGTCGTTTATCAATGGGAACGATTTGCTCGTCGTTTCGAAAATTTTGGTACACGTGTTGTATTAGGAAGATTCAGTATGATTTTGTCTTCTGAAGGTGGCGCACTTCAAACAATGAAACTACCATATAAATTCTACGTAGGCGGGAAATTAGGTTCTGGCCGTCAATGGTATTCTTGGATTCACATAGATGATTTAGTGCGTGCGATTTTATTTACAATTAACGAATCAAATGCAAAAGGTCCATTTAATATGGCTTCTCCAATTCCTGAACGTCAAAATTTATTTGGTTATACGCTTGGACGTACGATGCATAAACCACATGAAACGTGGGTGCCATCATTAATTATGCGTGCTGTACTAGGAGAAATGTCGACAGTAGTCCTTGATACTCAAAAAGTCTTACCTAATAAATTAGAAGCATTAGGGTTTAATTTTAGATATAATAATTTAAAAGTTGCACTTGAAGACTTAATTAACGAATAGTATTGGGAGATTTAGTAATGAATGACAACAAGTTAACGTATATCTTACTACTTATCGCTAGTATATTTTTAATTTTAAATGGTATCTTTGCTTTCGAAAAGAGCATTATTATGGTACTTTTATCTTTTTTCTTTATTATTATAGGATTATTATTAAGCTTTGTAGCTATACGATATTTATTAAAAACTAAAAAACCATAAAAAAAGGAAGAGCATCAATGCTCTTCCTTTTTTACATATTAAACAATTCTATTTACATATCTTCAGGTTGCATTACGTGATCAATTAAACCATATTCTTTTGCTTCATCAGCAGTTAAGAAGTTATCACGATCAGTATCTTTTTGAATTGTTTCAATACTTTGACCTGTACGTTCAGCTAAAATACGATTTAATTTTTCACGTGTTTTTAAGATATGGTTAGCAGCAATTTCAATTTCAGTCGCTTGACCTTGAGCGCCACCTAATGGTTGATGAATCATAACTTCAGCGTTTGGTAAGGCAAAACGTTTACCTTTTGTACCAGCTGCTAATAAGAATGATCCCATTGACGCAGCCATACCAATACAAATTGTTTGTACATCTGGTTTAATGTGTTGAATTGTATCGTAAATAGCAAATCCTGCTGTTACACTACCACCTGGAGAATTGATGTATAAATAAATATCTTTTTCAGAATCTTGAGCTTGTAAGAATAATAATTGTGATACAATTGAATTTGCAACATTATCATCAATTGCTGAGCCTAACATAATAATGCGGTCTTTTAATAGACGAGAATAAATATCATAGGCACGTTCACCGCGATTTGTTGTTTCAATAACTGTAGGAATTAAATTCATTATATTTCCTCCTTGTAATTAACTGTTGTATTTATTTTACAACAAAAGTCAAAAATGGTCAAAAATAATACCTTTACATTTATTTGACGTGGCTTTTTATAATTTTATACACTATTCATATATTCAAATTGTACTGTTAATTCTATATTTAGTACAGAAATTAGTTTTTATACTATACTCCTCGTAGTGTAATGGATAGCACGTAAGATTCCGGTTCTTAAGATAGAGGTTCGATTCCTCTCGAGGGGGTTAATGATTATTAAGAAATAGGATGAAACGTTATATTAATGTTTCATCCTATTTTTTAAAACACATTTTATTTTATAATTCGACTTTTTCTCCATTTCTAATTTTATCAGCGAGTTCATTTAATTTTCGTAAGCGATGATTTACTCCTGATTTAGAAATAGGCCCATTTGATATCATTTCTCCTAATTCTTTCAAAGAAATTTCTTGATGTTCTACTCGTAATTTTGCAATCTCTCTTAAACGATCAGGCAAATTATCTAAACCTATTTCTTCATCAATTAATTGAATGCTTTGTACTTGTTTCATAGCTGCACTCACAGTTTTATTTAAATTAGCTGTTTCACAGTTTACTAGTCTATTGACAGAGTTTCTCATATCTCTCACTATTCTTACATCTTCAAATTTTAATAGTGCTTGGTATCCCCCTATCAAACTTAAAAACTCAGAAATTTTCTCCGCTTCTTTCAAATAAGAGATGCTTCCTTTTTTTCGTTCTAAATGCTTAGCATTCAGTCCATAACTGTTCATTAGTTTAGTTAATCCCTCAGCATGTCCTTCATATTGAGAAAAAATTTCTAAATGATAGGAAGAGGTTTCGGGATTATTTACTGATCCACCCGCTAAAAATGCCCCTCTTAAATAGCTTCTACGCATTTCATCATCTTTAATCATACTCGCATCAATGTCATGAACGAAAATACCATTTTTTAAAATACCTAATTCATCAAGTATTTCCTTAACACGTACTTTAGTTCGACAAATGTAGATATTATTCTTTTTTAATTTCATTTTTTTTCGTACTAAAATTTCTACTTCCACATTAAAAATACGCTTAATTAATGAATATATTCTTCGAGCCGTAGTCGCATTTTCAGTTTGAACATTAATTACAAATTGCTGATTAGATAAACTGAGTGCACCGTTCATCCGAATCAAAGCGCTAAGTTCAGCTTTAGCATTACTTTCATCGACTTCAATACGGGTCAATTCATTTTTCATATCTGATGCAAAACTCATTGATGCTCCCTCCTTTTCTCATCATCATTATTATATGTAATTAACATCTCAAAATATATAACACTCTATATCAAATTATTTTTAAAATCATTAAAATTTAATTTATTTTTTAGGTTTAAATTGAATTGTACTTGTTAATTCAAGTGCTAAATCATATACAAGGTTAGCAAGAACCTTTGTATTATGACGAACAAGGACGTTGTCATAAACTTCTACAAGATTTTTAGAAGTAACAATTTTAATATTATTTTCTGTTAATTTTATTTTATTCGTATTTACAGGATGAGCATTTCGTTCCTTATATCGTTGAAGAATCTGTTCATCAAATGCATCATTACTACAAATAACATAATCAATAAAAGGTTCTCCAGCATGTTGATGAATAGCTTTAATATGATCGTAAACATCATAATCATTTGTTTCTCCAGGTTGAGTCATAATATTGGAAATGTATAATTTCGGTGCTTGCGAACTTATTATTGCTTTAGAAATACCTTCAACACACAAATTTGAAATTACACTCGTATACAGTGAACCAGGACCTAGAACAATTAAATCCGCTTCTTGTAAAGCATCAACAGCTTCCTGCATGGGTTCTACATTAGATGGTTCTAAATAGACACGTCGAATTTTTTTATTTTTTTTAGGTATTTTAGATTCACCTTTAACAATCTCACCATCTTCTAATACAGCATTTAACATAACATTAGTATTGGTAGATGGAATCACTTTTCCTTTAATGTTTAAAATTTTACTTAATTCTTTCACTGCATGACCAAAGTCATTTTTTATATTTGTGAGTGCTGCAAGTAATAAATTACCTAATGAGTGACCTTCAATTTGATGTTCTTCAAAACGATACTGAAATAATTCTTCTAGAATAGGTTCCGCATCGCTTAGCGCTGCAATGACATTTCTAATATCTCCTGGAGCAGGAATAGACATTTCATCTCTAATTTTACCTGTACTACCGCCATCATCTGCAACTGTAACAATAGCAGTAATATCTATTGGATATTCTCGTAACCCTCTAGCTAATACTGAGAGCCCCGTACCTCCTCCGATTAGTACTACTTTTAACTGTTTCATTTCTTCACGCCACTTTCAATATGTGCATCTCTATGATGAACATATACATTATAATCAAATATATCATTTAACTCTTCTCCGATACGCTTAGCTAAGGCTACAGAGCGATGTTGTCCGCCAGTACAACCTATGGCTATGACCAGTTGCGATTTACCCTCTTTTTTATAGCCTGGAATCATAAAAATAAGTAAATCCATTAGTTTTTCAAAGAAAGTTTCAGTTTCTTTCCATTTCATCACATAATTATAAACTGCTTCATCTTCTCCAGTCATCGGTCTCAAGTCTTCAACATAATATGGATTAGGTAAAAAGCGTACATCAAATACTAAATCAGCATCTTTCTGAATACCATGTTTAAATCCAAAACTAGTTACATTAATACTAAATGAATTCATTTTTTCATCGGCGAAATGACGTTTGATTCTTTCTTTTAATTCTTTAGGCTTTAACTCTGTAGTATCAATAATGTAGTTCGCTATAGACCTAATATTTGAAAGTAATTGTTGTTCTTCTAGAATTGAATCAATTAAAGACATTTGACCATTTTGATTTAAAGGGTGCGCTCTACGTGATTCTTTATATCTAGAAATTAATTTTTCAGTTGTAGCTTCTAAAAACATAACATCTACAATAACATCATTTCGCGTTTTAATTGCATCAATTTCATCTACAAGTGATTTAAATAACTCTTTTCCTCTTAAATCAATTGCAATTGCTACTTTTTGAAGTGAAGGATTACCTTGCTCCATTAACTCTACAAGTTTAGGTAGTAATATAGGTGGTAAATTATCTACACAAAAAAAGCCAATATCTTCTAAACATTGAATAACTAATGATTTACCAGCGCCAGACAATCCTGTAACAACTAATAGTTCACTTTTGCTCATTTCATCATTTATTTGATTAACCATTCTAAGCACCATCCATTTAAGCATACATGTATTTATATAACATCATAGCATATATTTTTACCTTACTAACCATTTGTATCGACTTTACTGCTAAGAAAAAAGCTAGTAATAATACTTCTATCAGAAGTGATTATTCTAGCTTTAATTAATACCTTAAGCTTCTTCTTTATCTTTTAATTCTTCGATATAATCAATTGCACTTTGTGCAGCAATACTACCATCACCTGTAGCAGTTACGATTTGACGTAATCCTTTATCTCTCACGTCTCCAGCTGCAAAAATCCCTGGTACAGAAGTAGTCATATCATCTTTTGTAATAATATAACCCATATCATTTGTGATACCTAAATTATTAAATGGTGCTGTTAAAGGTTTCATACCAATATAAATAAATACACCATCTGCATCTAACGTTTGTTCAGACGCATCTTTTGTTGAAACTAACGTTACAGATCCTACTTTTCCATCTTTTTCATTAATTGATTTCAAAGTGTGACTCCAAATAAAATCAATTTTTTCATTTTTAAATGCACGATCTTGTAGAATTTTTTGGGCTCTTAGTTCATCTCTTCGGTGAACAATTGTTACTTTATCAGCGAATTTAGTAAGGAATGCACCTTCTTCTACCGCTGAATCGCCTCCACCAATAACAAATATATTTTTGTTTTTAAAGAATGCACCATCACATACTGCACAATAACTTACACCGCGGCCACCTAATTCTTGTTCACCAGGGACGCCAATTTTTTTATATTCTGCACCTGTTGAAATAATTACTGCTCTAGCTGTTATTGTTTTATTTCCTAGATTAATCACTTTGTGATCGTCATTATCTTCAATTGATTTGATATCTCCATATTGATAAGAAGCACCAAATTTTTTCGCATGTTCAAACATTTTTGTTGATAAATCTGGACCTGTAATCATTTCAAATCCTGGAAAATTTTCAACTTCTTCCGTATTTGCCATTTGTCCTCCAGGCATACCACGTTCAATCATCACTGTTTTTAGATTTGCACGTGATGCATAAACTGCTGCAGTCATTCCAGCTGGTCCAGCTCCAATTATCGCAACATCAAAATCTACTTCGTTCATTTTTATACCTCCTACGTTTATATTAATACGCGCATTATATAGTATTATTTGCTTTTCATAAATTTATATGCTCAATAATTTATCAATTGCGTTATCTAATTTATATCTTGTAGTATTAAAAATTTCAATAATTTTCTTTTTAGTTATATGTTTTTTATGATAACGGTAATATAAATAAACATGTGCCGCAATATATCTATTTAACTCTTTAAAATTAACGCCTTCAACAATTAAAGCTTCTCCTTTATCAATCCAACTGACAAATAATTCTGTATCAAACGATAGTTCTTCAACGTCATAAATTTTCTTTAATCCTTTATGAATAAAATCAAGCTTATTTAAATGTAATCCTTGAACTAAGTAAGTTAAATATAACTTTTCATAGTCATTCATGTTTTCCAATACTGACCAAATGTCTTCAGTCATTAGTATTTCTTTTCCATTTAACTGATTTAATAAAAATACGCCATATAATCGATAATGACTATCATCATCTAATAATAAAGGTAATATTTTTTGTTCAAATGTATATTTACTTTCTTCTAATACCCATGGGGCATACCCCACATCTACTTCAGAAATTTGCAATAATTTATCCCAAAATAATTTACTTTGTTCTTTATTTCCTAAGTAATAATAGTTATAACTTAAAGCATTAAACATTTGAATTGAAACAAACTTACCCTTTTTATATAAAGGTAATAAAAGTTGTTGAGACGCTTTGTACTGTTTAAGATAACTTAGTACAATACCTAACTTAAAGCTTTCATCTTCATTCATCGGCATCACTTTATTTAATATTTTTATATATTTGTGATACTTCTCTGTTTCATTAGTATTATATAATAGCAATGTATAATGACATAGTGCATGAACATCCGAGTTATCTTCAGCAAGCAATGTTTCGAATAATTCTTTAGCAATCTCATATTCACTCAAATAAAGATAACACATTGCTAGTAAATTTCTAATAACGCGATGCGACTGAATATCATCTTTTTGTTTTAAAATATACATTCGTGCTTCTTGTAAACGTCCTTGAGCGAATAAATATTGAAATAACAATTGAACTGCAAATAATTGTGCTTCCATTTCAATTTTATTTTCTTCAATATAAGAAACTTCGAACATTTTTTCTAATTCTTCTCTAAAAGAATCATCATTTGATAAAACTACATAATTAATACCAAACAAGAAGGCCTTGTTTGGCTCATTAAGTTTAATATTTAGTTGACTCAATTGATAATAACTTTCTGATACATTATGATCATTTATAATGCTTTCATAAAACATTTTTTCTGCTTTTTCATTCAAATTCAATTCATTTAAACAATCGGCATACTTAAGTTTTACATTAAAATCTTCAGGTGACAAATCTAGCACATTTCTATAATATTCAGCTGCTTTTCTATAATCTCTCTGTTTATATTTTTGATCTGCCATCTTTCGATAAAAATTCTCATCAAAAGTCATTGGAATAATTTTTTGTTCCTTACGTGCCATGCTTTGTCACCACTTTCTTATTTATTATGAATTTGCATGGGGTTTCCAAAAGCAATAGTATCATTGGGAACATCTTTAGAGACGATAGTACCTGCTTTAATCATAACGTTATGACCGATTTTCACCCCAGGTAAAATGGTCACATTTGCTCCAATTAAAGTATGGGAACCAATGTCCACTCGCCCATAACGATACTCATTTACTAAAATTTCATGCGTTAATATTGTTGTATTATAACCAATAACAGTATTACTGCCAATAGATATTAACTGGGGATGAAAAATATCAGGCATTACCTTATAGGCAAATGCAGTTCGTTCCCCAATTGACATCTTCAAGAAATGAATATAAATATATCGTTTTACATTTAAAAAAGGAATAAATCGACTTATTTCTATTATTACTGTATTTTTTAACACTTTAGAAAAACGAACAAATTGGTAAATGCGCCATAAAGGATTCATCGACGGTGTTTTAATAATAGTTAATCGTCTCATTATTTTACTTTCACTCTTGAATTCCAAGTTAATGGCCCAGCATTTTTATAAATAGCTGGTTGATATTTTATTCGACGATAGATAATTAAAATAATACCAATCATAATTAAAATAACTGAAACAAGTTGAGCTACGCGAATATGACTTGTTAACATTAAACTGTCTGTTCGTAATCCTTCAACAAAGAAGCGCCCTATTGAATACCAAATAAGATATAATGAAAATGTTTCTCCAACGCGTAGATACTTTCTAAGGGTAATTAATATAATAAATCCAAGTATATCCCAAATAGATTCATATAGAAAAGTAGGATGATAGTATACACCTTCAATATACATATTTCGAATAATAAATTCTGGGATATGTGTGTTTTCTAGAAATGTTCTTGATACTGGTCCGCCATGAGCTTCATGATTCATAAAATTACCCCATCGCCCTATACCTTGAGCTAATATAATACTTGGTGCAACAATGTCTCCAATTTGAAAAGGATTAAGATTTTTCAATTTACATAGAATAATTCCAGTAATAAAGCCACCTATTAAGCCACCATGAATAGCTATCCCGCCATGCCAAATTTTAGGTATTTCTGATGGATTTTCCATATAATAAGGCCATTGAAATATAACAAAGTAAATTCTTGCAACTAGAAATCCGAAAATCGCACAATAAAAGATAATATCTACTAATGTATCTTTATGTAATCCTATAGATTTCAAGCTTTCTTGAGCAATAAAATATCCAATCAATATTCCTACTGCAATAATAGTTCCATACCATTTTATCGATAAAGGACCTATATCGATAGCAGTAGGATTGATATAATTCAAATTAAAAAGCATATACTATTTCCCTTCATTCTGATTCCCATTCTTAAGAATTTCTTCATTCAAACGTTGATTAAATTCTTCAGCTGTATTAACACCCATGATATTTAAACGATAATTCATTGCAGCTACCTCTATAATAACAGCAACGTTTCTTCCTGGTCTTACAGGGATTGTTTTTTTAGTTATTTCCGTATCTAAAATCTTTAACGTTTCTTCATTCAAGCCAACGCGATCATATAATTTATTCTTATCCCAATTTTCAAGATTTATATTTAACCGTATTTGTTTTTGGGTTAGAATTGACCCGGCTCCAAATAAAGTCATGACATTGATAATTCCTAGTCCACGTATTTCCAATAAATGTTCAATTAACTTAGGTGGTGTACCAATCAATTCGTCTTTCGTAATTTCGCGGATTTCAACATTATCGTCTGCCACTAAACGATGTCCTCGCTTTACTAATTCTAATGCTGTTTCACTTTTCCCGATGCCAGAATCTCCTGTAATCAATACGCCTACACCATATACGTCTACTAAAACACCATGTAGAGAGGTCGTTTTAGCTAACTCATGTTCTAAAAATGTCGTTAATCGACTCATTAAACTTGTTGTAGCATCTTTAGAAACAATCAAAGGTGTATCCATTTCTTGAGCCGCTTCAATCAGTTCCTGAGGTGGTTCTAATCCTCTTGTCACAATAATTGCTGGGGTTTCAGGACGACATAATTTTCTCATTCGTCCCCGTCTTTCTTCATCTGGTAATAAATTGTAAAATGATAATTCAGTGGTACCTAATAATTGAATACGATTTGCTGCATAATGAGAAAAATAACCTGCCATTTCTAAACCAGGTCTAGAAATATCAATATTTTTAATCGTTTTATTTAATCCTTTTTCTCCAGTAAATAGCTTCAGTTTTAATACTTTAACCAATCTATCTGTCGTTAACATGAGTTCACCTCAAAATTCTCTTGAATTAATTCATCTCTTATCATATCAAAAATATAACAATATGTTATATAAAAAAGGAGTAGAAAATTATTTTTCTACTCCTTTTTTCAAAACCAGTAAAATGATATTCTACTTCATTTATAGTCTAAAAAACACTATCGCACATTAAATTCTATTTTATTCATCTCGCACTTTATCACGTTCTAACACTGTTTTTAAGTACTTACCTGTATAAGAAGCTTCCACACTTGCAATGTCTTCAGGCGTTCCAGTTGCAACGATAGTACCGCCACCTTCTCCGCCTTCTGGTCCTAAATCTATAATATAATCTGCTGTTTTAATAACGTCTAAATTATGTTCAATAATAACCACTGTATCTCCATTTTCCACAAGGCGATTTAATACTTTTAATAATCGACTGATATCGTCAACATGAAGACCTGTAGTAGGTTCATCTAAGATATAAATTGATCGTCCTGTAGAACGTTTGTGTAATTCTGAAGCCAGTTTCACACGTTGTGCTTCTCCACCAGAAAGTGTGGTTGCTTGTTGTCCTAAAGTAATATAGCCTAATCCTACATCTACAAGAGTTTGTAATTTTCTATGAATTTTAGGAATATTTTCAAAGAAATAAGTCGCTTCTTCTACTGTCATTGCTAATACATCTGCAATATTTTTCCCTTTATATGTGACTTCTAACGTTTCTCTATTGTATCGTTTGCCATCACACACTTCGCATGGAACATATACATCTGGTAAGAAATGCATTTCTATTTTAATAATGCCATCGCCTTTACAAGCTTCGCAACGACCGCCTTTAACATTAAAACTAAAGCGTCCTTTTTGATATCCTCTAATTTTAGCTTCATTCGTTTGAGCAAAAACATCTCTAATGTCATCAAATACACCAGTATATGTCGCCGGGTTAGAACGTGGTGTTCTTCCTATAGGTGATTGATCAATATCTATAATCTTATCTAATTGATCAATACCTTTGATCTCATCATGCTCTCCAGGTTTAACTTTAGAATTATTAATTGTTTGAGCTAATGATTTATATAACACTTCATTAACTAATGAACTTTTACCTGATCCAGAAACACCTGTTACAACCGTCATTACTGACAATGGAATATCTACATCAACATTTTTTAAATTATTACTTTTTGCACCTTTAATTGATATTTTACGATTCGTAATTTCTCTGCGATGTTCCGGTACGTCAATACGTTTTTTACCGCTCAAGTATTGACCTGTTAAGGATTTCTTGTCTTTCATTACCTTTTTAGGAGTCCCACTTGAGACAATTTCACCGCCATGGTTACCTGCACCAGGTCCGACATCAACAAGGTAATCTGCTGCTCTCATCGTATCATCATCATGTTCAACTACAATGAGTGTATTACCTAAATCTCTCATTTCTTTTAATGTATTGATTAAACGATCATTATCGCGTTGATGTAACCCGATAGAAGGTTCGTCTAATACATAAAGCACGCCTGTCAATCGTGATCCAATTTGAGTAGCAAGACGAATACGTTGTGCTTCTCCACCTGATAATGTTCCTGAAGAACGATTCAGTGTTAAATAATCAAGGCCTACATTATTTAAAAATGTTAATCTTGAAATAATCTCAATTAAAATTTGTTTAGCAATCGCTTTGTCTTGCTCTGACAACTCTATATTCTCATAAAATTTGAGTGCATTTTTAATTGAATATTCTACAACTTCTCCAATATTGTATCCACCAACATATACTGAAAGTGCTTCTTTACTTAAACGTTTACCGTGACATGTTTCACAAGGAAGTTCAGTCATATATCTACTCATCATTTCACGTGTATATTCTGATGGTGATTCGTGATAACGTCGATCTATATTAGGGACTACGCCTTCAAATTTCATTTTTCTACGACGTGTGCCTCCATTTCGACTATGAAATGAAAACTCAATTTCTTTATCGCCTGACCCATTCATAAGAATATCTTTTTGTCTATCAGTCAATTTTTTATATGGCTTATCCATATTAATTTTATAAACTTCACATACTCGTTTTAATAATGTCGGATAAAAATCGGAACTTGTAGGCTCCCAAGGTTCAATCGCACCTTCATTTAAAGTTTTGTTAGTATCAGGAACAACCAAATCTAGATCCACTGTAAGTCTTTGACCTAATCCATCACATGTTGGACAAGCACCGAATGGGCTATTAAAACTAAACATTCTAGGTTCTAATTCACCTATAGAAAATCCACAAATTGGACAAGCATAATTTTCAGAGAATTTGAGATCTTCCCCACCAATAACATCAACAGTAAGATTTCCTTCACCTAGCTCTAAACTTGTTTCTATTGAATCTGCTAATCTTGTTTCTATTCCTGATTTTACAACTAAACGATCTACAACTACTTCAATAGTATGATTTTTATTTTTATCTAGTGCAGGAACCTCGTTTACATCGACCACTTCACCATCGACACGTAATCTGACATATCCCTTTTTGCCAATATCTTCAATTAATTTTTCATGGCTTCCTTTTCTATGTGAAACTAAAGGAGCTAAAATTTGAATTTTAGTTCTTTCTTCTAATTCTAATATACGATCTACCATTTGTTGTACAGTTTGCGATTCGATTTCGATTCCATGATATGGACAAAATGCTTTTCCCACACGTGCATATAATAATCGAATGTAATCGTATATTTCAGTCACAGTAGCTACTGTAGAACGCGGGTTTTTACTTGTCGTTTTTTGGTCAATTGAAATTGCAGGTGATAGTCCTTCTATGGTATCAACATCTGGCTTATCCATTTGTCCTAAAAATTGTCGTGCGTAGGCGCTTAACGATTCTACATAGCGACGTTGTCCTTCAGCATATATTGTGTCAAATGCAAGTGATGATTTCCCCGACCCAGAGAGACCAGTCATCACTATAAGTTTATTCTTTGGTAACTCAATATCGATATCTTTTAAGTTATGTGCTCTTGCACCTTTAACTACGATACTTGGACCTTTCATTTAATAATCACCCTTCTGCTTTTAGTTCAAATAACATATCTCTCAATTCTGTTGCTCTTTCAAAGTCTAAATCTTTAGCTGCTTTTTTCATTTCTTTTTCAATATTTTCAATTGTTTTCTGACGTTCTTTCTTTGTCATTTTCTTAGGTACTTCAGTTTGTTGCTTTTCATTTGTTTCATCATTATCCACTGTAGCACTAATGACATCATGTATTTTTTTATTGATTGTTTTAGGAGTAATACCATATTTTTCGTTATGTGCCATTTGTATTTCTCGACGACGCTGTGTTTCATCAATTGCGTACTGCATAGAATCTGTGATCTTATCGGCATACATGATAACTTCTCCTTTATCGTTACGTGCAGCACGTCCGATAGTTTGAATAAGTGAACGGTTTGAACGTAAAAATCCTTCTTTATCTGCATCTAAAATAACTACTAACGACACTTCAGGTATATCGATACCCTCTCTAAGCAAATTGATACCTACTACAGCATCATATGTGCCCATTCTTAAATCACGTATAATTTCTATACGTTCAAGTGTTTTGATTTCAGAATGAAGATAATTCACTTTAATTCCTGCCTCTTTCATATATGTTGTCAAATCTTCACTCATTTTTTTAGTTAAGGTTGTGACAAGTACACGTTCATTCCTATCAATTCTTTCTTGAATTTCACTGAGTAAATCATCAATTTGATTCATCGTAGGTCGAACATCAATTTTAGGATCTAATAAACCAGTTGGTCGAATAATTTGTTCTACCATTTTATCAGTATGTTCAATTTCATATGGACCAGGTGTTGCTGAAACATAAACGAGCTGTTTAGTTTTTTGTTCAAATTCTTCAAATTTAAGCGGACGGTTATCCATAGCACTTGGTAAACGGAAACCATGATCTACGAGTACTTTTTTACGTGCTTGGTCTCCATTAAACATACCTCTAATTTGTGGTAACGTCACGTGCGACTCATCTATCATTACAAGCCAATCATCACCAAAATAATCAAGTAAAGTATAAGGTGTGGACCCAAGTGGTCTTAATGTTAAATGAACAGAATAATTCTCTATTCCAGAGCAAAAGCCCATCTCTCTCATCATTTCTAAGTCATAATTTGTACGTTGTTCTAGACGTTGTGCTTCTAATAATTTATTTTCAGCTTTCAATTCTTTTAATCGCTCTTCAAGTTCTTTTTCAATACGTTCAATAGCGACTTTCATTTTTTCTTCTCTAGTAACAAAGTGGGAAGCAGGGAATATTGCAAAATGTTCTCTTTCACGTATCACTTCACCAGTTAGATAATTGACTTCTCTGATTCTATCAACTTCATCGCCAAAGAATTCCACTCGGATACACATTTCTTCTCTTGAAGCAGGAAAGATTTCTACAACATCTCCTCTTACTCTAAATGTACCACGTTGAAAATCGATGTCGTTCCTTGAATACTGAACATCGACTAATTTTCGAAGAAGCTCACTTCTATCCATTTCCATTCCTACTCGAACGCTAACAACTAAGTCTTTGTATTCTTCTGGATTACCTAAACCATAAATACAACTTACACTTGCAATAATGATCACATCATCACGTTCGAATAAAGCACTTGTAGCTGAATGTCGTAACTGATCAATTTCATCGTTAATTGAGGCGTCTTTTTCGATAAATGTATCCGTTGATGGCACATATGCTTCAGGTTGATAATAATCGTAGTAACTTACGAAGTATTCTACCCTATTTTCAGGAAAGAACTCTTTAAATTCACTATACAATTGACCTGCTAACGTTTTATTATGCGCTATAATTAATGTAGGTTTTCCAACTTCTTTAATAACATTACTCATGGTAAATGTTTTACCAGTACCCGTTGCACCAAGTAATGTTTGATGACGTTTACCAGCTTTAACACCTTCAACGATTTTTTTTATGGCTTGAGGCTGGTCCCCTTGTGGCTCAAATTCAGAATTTAATTTAAAAGGATGATGTTCTACCATTCTTTCAAGCGCCTCCTCAGTTTATTTTATTAATTGTTTATTTCAGTAAAAATAATATTATTTATACTTATCTTAACAAAAAAGAGAATAAAAAAACAAACGTTTGTTCGCTTACGTTTGCTATCATTTTTTATATGCATATAAAAAATGAGACACAAATATAAATTCACTTCTATATTTATGCCTCATCTTAATATGTTGACGTATTTTTATTAGATATGTATTAATAATATAAAACAAATGGTATAGTACTGCAATTTTTTGGCTTAGTCTTGATGTTTGTGAAATTCTAAAGTATCAATAATCACATAACCAGCTAGGATAGATACTACATCTAAAAATATAATCCATTCATTATGAAAAAAACCTTTATACACTGAAGCGGCAATTAATATCAATGTTACAATAACGCCTACCCATTTACTTCTGGTAATGACACTAAATAAAATAACTAAGATACAAGGAAAGAAAGCAGCTAAAGTATACCATACCATGATATTCACTCATTTCGTCTTCGGCGTTCTAAGATTGTCATTGTTGTTTCACGTAGTTCAGCACGAGGAATAAAGTTTTCCGTAAGCATTTCCGGTATAACGTGATCGATAAAATCTTGTACTGAACTTAAATGATCAAACTGCATTATTGTTTCTAGGCTATGTTCATAAATTTCAAAAAACAGATCTTCCGGATTACGTTTTTGAATTTCACCAAACGTTTCATATAATAAATCAATTTTATCAGCTACTGATAAAATTTGACCTTCTAAAGAATCATCTTTTCCTTCTTGAAGTCTTTTACGATAAATATCTTGGTATGACTTCGGAATTTCTTCATTAATGAACGTATCTACCATTTCTTCTTCGACTTGAGAAAATAACATTTTTAATTCTCTGCTTGCATATTTAACTGGTGTCTTAATATCTCCAGTAAATACTTCTGCAAAATCATGGTTAAGGGCTTTTTCATACAAGCTTTTCCAATCAATTGAATTACCATGATATTCTTCAACTGTTGCTAAGTATTGAGCTATTTTAGTAACTTTAAATGAATGTGCTGCAACATTATGCTCAAAATACTTGAATTTTCCTGGTAATCTTATTAATTTTTCAAGGTCAGATAAACGTTTAAAGTATTGATGAACCCCCATAATGCGGTTATACCTCCTTATATTATTAAATAGACATTATACTTGTATTTATTATATCAATCAATCGTTTAGTAAAAAGTTTTAATTGTGATAATTTCATAACTTTTATTTCCTCTTTTAAACAATATATTGCATTATTAATAACTAAAAAACATCAACAAAACATAAGCTTTGTTGATGTTTTAACATTATAAATCATTTGAAAATTTTAATGTATAAAATTATAACTAGACGAATTATGAATTGTTCTATTTGTAACATCATTGAAATGACCATTCCAATTCATCTCTGAAACGTAAAATGAACCATCATTGTTCACACGTTCTACAATGCCCACGTGACCATAATAACCCGCTGTTGTTTGGAAAATAGCTCCTACTTCAGGACGATGATCGACCATTAAACCAGCATTTCTAGCTGAGCTTGCCCAATTATTTGCATTTCCCCAATAGCTCCCTACCGAGCGTCCTAATTGTTGTCTACGATCAAATGCATAATATGTACAGTTACCAAAATAATAATGATTACCTTGGTTATTTAAAGCGCTATTATTATAATATACTGGTGCACTTACTGTTTCAATATTGTAATTATTACTAGTAACATATGATGGAGACGCTACATATGGTGCAGTCTTAGCACTATTATAACTTAATGGTGCAGTTTCAATTGAATCAGGCGTAGCATATACACTACTATCACTTATCAATTGACTTTCTAATGTTGCTGAACCTTTGTCACTTACTGCGATTAAATCACCAGGATGAATTAACGGTTTTACTCCTGGATTAAATGCATATAATTCACCTAATGTTAAATGATGAGCTTTTGCAATTTTGTTTAATGTATCCCCATATTTAACTTCAACAATATCTTTATCAGGTACAACTATTGAAACATCTTTTTCAACTTCATCATTACCTATATGATTTAATTTTTTTATTTCATCTGCAGTTGTAGAAAATTGTTGTGCCAATACTTCTACATTTGTTCTTTCTTTAACAACGTGTGTTTGTTGTGCATGTGCTAACGTATTTAAACCTGTAATTGCTGCAATTGAAGCAAATGTTACAGTCATTGATTTTTTTAACATGTTGTCATTCCTTTGCTGTAATGTATTCTTGTTCATTAATACTTTAGCATAAACAACATTAAAAAAGAGGAATGTTAAAACCTTGTAATGTAAAGGTTAAATAACACTCCTAAATTAGTTTAAATTGATTAAATCAGTAATATTACAAGTCACGAATTACATTATAAAGTCGGAATTATTTAAATTTTAAAATTTTATTTTTTATTCATAAACAACTAAATCAATCATTTTGTGACATCGTTTGTCGTAAATAAGCTTCTATAAATGGCGCAATATCTCCATCCATTACTGCATCTACCTTAGCAGTTTCTTCATTTGTACGATGATCTTTTACCATAGAATATGGATGGAATACATATGAACGAATTTGACTACCCCATCCTATTTCTTTTTGTTCACCACGAATTTCCGCCATTTCACGTTCTTGCTCTTCTAACTTCAATTGATATAATTTAGATTTCAACATTTTCATTGCAGCTTCACGATTTTTGATTTGAGAACGTTCATTTTGGTTATTCACTACAATTCCGGTTGGATGGTGAGTAATACGGATTGCAGACTCTGTTTTATTGATATGTTGTCCACCTGCACCTGATGCTCTAAATGTATCTACTGTAATGTCATCAGGATTAATTTCTATTTCTATTTCATCATTATCAAATTCTGGTATAACATCACAGGAAGCAAATGACGTATGACGTCTTCCAGATGAATCAAAAGGTGAAATTCTTACAAGTCGATGTACTCCTTTTTCTGCTTTTAAGTAACCGTAGGCATTATGACCTTTAATCAATAATGTTACGCTTTTTACTCCCGCTTCATCACCTGGTAAAAAATCGATGGTTTCTACTTTAAAACCTTGTTGTTCACCATATCTTTGATACATTCTTAATAACATGCTAGCCCAGTCTTGAGATTCAGTACCTCCAGCACCAGGATGCAACTCTAAAATAGCATTATTTGCATCATGTGGACCATCTAATAATAATTGTAATTCAAACTGATCGATTTGTTCTCTGAATGCTACAATATCTTGTTCTAAATCTTCTTTGATTTCATCATCATATTCCTCTTGAAGTAATTCCCTTGTTGCATCCATATCTTCTAATTTGTGATTGAGTTCATAGTAACCATTAACTATCGATTTTAATACATTATTTTTATCAATAACATCTTGAGCTTTATTTTGGTTATCCCAAAAGTCTGGTTCTGTCATCATTTCTTCATATTCTTGAATATTTGTTTCTTTATTTTCTAAGTCAAAGAGACCCCCTAATTTGTTTTAAATCATTATTATATTCATCAATATTACGTTTGATTTCTGATAATTCCACTATATATATCTCCTTTATTTATAAATTCTTTAAATAAAATACGAGATCGTGACAAAAGCTTTTAAATGATAAGCAATATACGTCTCGATCTCGCCTAATTATAATTACTTGATATTAATCTTCTTTACCATGGCAATTTTTATATTTTTTACCACTGCCACAAGGACAAGGATCATTACGTCCGATTTTTTCACCTTTTACAATAGGCTGTTTTTTTGCTTTTTCTTTGCCATCTTCAGCAGATACGTGTTGTGCCTTACCAAAATCTGTTATTTTTTCACGTTCAACTTGTTCGTCTACTTGAATAATAGATTTTAATATATATTTAGATGTATCTTCTTCAATAGCTTGCATCATTAAGTCAAATAACTCGTGTCCTTCATTTTGGTAATCACGAAGTGGATTTTGTTGTGCATATGAACGTAAGTGTATACCTTGGCGTAACTGATCCATTGTATCAATATGGTCAGTCCAATGAGTATCAATAGAGCGTAATAAAATCATACGTTCAAATTCAGGCATTTGATCTCCAATTTTTTCTTTTTGGCTTTCATAACCTTTTTCGATTTTAGTCCATACCACTTCGAAAATGTCTTCAGAATCTTTACCTTTAATTTCTTCTTCAGTTAATTCTCCTTCTTGAATAAACACATCATTAACATAATCTATAAATGGTCCATAATCAGGATTATCATCTTCATCGTTAATATAGTAGTTAATAGCTCTCTGTAAAGTAGTACGCATCATCGCAATAACAATTTCTGAACTATCTTCTGAATCTATAATGCTATTACGTTCATTATAAATAATTTCACGTTGTTTACGTAAGACTTCATCATACTCGAGAATTCGTTTACGTGCATCAAAGTTATTTCCTTCAACACGTTTTTGAGCTGATTCAACTGCACGTGAAACCATTTTAGATTCTATTGGCGTTGAATCATCCATACCTAAACGATCCATCATTTTTTGAAGTCTTTCAGAACCAAAACGAACCATTAATTCATCTTGTAATGATAAGTAGAAACGACTATCTCCTTTATCTCCTTGACGACCTGAACGACCACGTAACTGATCATCAATACGACGAGATTCATGTCTTTCAGTACCTATTACTGCAAGGCCACCTATTTCTTCTACGCCTTCACCTAATTTAATGTCTGTTCCACGTCCGGCCATATTAGTAGCAATAGTAACTGCTCCTTTTTGTCCTGCATTTGCTACAATTTCAGCTTCTCTTTCATGGTTCTTTGCATTTAATACATCATGACGTATACCGCGTTTTTTCAATAAATTTGAAATGTATTCACTTGTTTCTACTGCAACAGTACCTAATAAAACGGGTTGTCCTTGTTTATGTTTTTCAACCACATCATCTACAACTGCATCAAACTTTCCTTTTTGACTAATATAAATTAAATCAGACTTATCTTGACGTTGAACAGGTTTGTTTGTTGGAATTTGAGTTACTGTCATATTATAGATATTACGAAACTCTTCTTCTTCAGTTTTAGCAGTCCCAGTCATTCCAGCTAATTTATTATACATACGGAAGTAGTTTTGGAATGTAATTGAAGCCATTGTTTTAGATTCATTTTGAATTTTCACGCCTTCTTTAGCTTCAATAGCTTGATGCAATCCTTCAGAAAAACGACGTCCAGGCATTGTACGACCAGTGAATTGATCTACAATTAATACTTCTCCATCTACGACCATGTAATCGACATCGCGTTGTAAAGTAACATGTGCTCTTAAAGCAGTATTAATATGACTAATAATATCTACATTTTGAACATCATATAAATTATCAATTTTAAACATTCGTTCTGCTTTATCTGCACCTTGTTCTGTTAAATGAACAGCTTTTGTTTTTTCATCATATTTATAATCTTCATCTGCTTTTAACATCTTAGCAAAAACATTCGCTTGAGTATAAAGAGATGTTGACTTTTCAGCTTCACCTGAAATAATTAGCGGTGTTCTTGCTTCATCTATTAAAATAGAGTCAACCTCATCAATAATAGCAAAATGTAATGGTCTCATTACGCGTTCTTCCGCATAATTCACCATATTATCTCTTAAGTAATCGAAGCCTAATTCATTATTTGTACTATAAGTAATGTCTTTTGTATATGCTTCGCGTTTTTCTTCTGTAGATTTGCTATTTAGATTTAAACCAACTGTTAAACCTAAAAACTCATATAATTCAGCCATTTCTTCACTTTGAACACTAGATAAGTATTCATTGACTGTAATAACATGAACACCTCGCCCTGCTAAAGCATTTAAATACGTTGGCATTGTCGCAGTTAATGTTTTACCTTCACCAGTTCTCATTTCTGCAATATCACCTTTATGAATAGCAATACCACCCATCACTTGGACTTTATAAGGTGACATGTTAAATACACGTTTTGCACCTTCACGTACTAATGCAAATGCTTGCGGCAAAATTTTATCTAAATAATCATTTTGTTTTTTTACATCTTCAATTGCTTGTGCTTCTTCTTGAAATTGTTTCGTTTTATTTCTGATTTCTTCGTCAGTTAAAATCGCCATTTTTTCCTCTAAAGCAAGTACTTCATCAGCTTTTTTACTTAAACGTTTCACTTCTTTCTTATTGCCGTCAACAATTTTTGATAAAAATCCCATTATGTTCGCTCCTTTAGCTAAAAAACTGTTTGGCCTACAACAATTTATAATATCATTTATAAGTTCAAATTTATACTTAAATACTCATATAAACGATATGCTTAATTGTGTACAATAATTACTTTTATATTTAAAATTTCTTTCTATTTCAAAAAACTTACTATTCTTTAATTACCTCATTACATTAGCACAGCATGATTATCCAGTCCATGAATAAATGTAAAAGTAGCTAGTCAGTAGTAGCTTCATACTCATTCTTCACATTGTACGATGCATATAATATTTATTATTCTCTTTTAAATAATAAAAGTACCTGGGACATCAACTTGTCTCAGGTACCTTTAAACAAGGGAGTAGTCATAGCTCCTCATACTTAATCTTTCGTAAAGAACGTCTACATTCAACTATTCAGTTGTTTCAATCAGACCATATTTACCATCTTTACGTCGATACACAATACTCGTACCATCTGTTTCACGATCTGTAAAAATGTAAAAATCATGCCCTAATAAATCCATTTGTAATACTGCTTCTTCAGAATCCATTGGTTTTAAGCTAAACTGTTTAGAACGAATAATTTCTATTTCATTCTCATTTGATGATTCAGAAGTCGCTTCCACACCCTCATTCACTACTGTTTGTTGCTCAGCAATAAATGGTTCTGGTTCTCCATTATCTCTATTCTTACGATTCACACGCGTTTTATATTTACGAACTTGACGTTCTAATTTGCTTGTAACTAAATCAATTCCTGCGTATAAATCGTCATGTCGTTCTTCAGCTCTCAATGTAACATTTTTCAAAGGAATTGTTACCTCTATTTTAGTAGCTGAATTTTGGTACGTTTTAACTTTTACATGTGCAACTGCATTTGGCACATTATTAAAATAACGTTCAAGTTTACCAATTTTTTCCTCAATATAGTTGCGGATAGCATCTGTAATAGTGAGGTTATCTCCATGAATTTCAAATCTAATCATAGTTATCTCTCCTTTAACCTCTAATATTGGTAATTCTTACTATTATAATATCATGTTTAAGTCATCTTGAAAACGCAAACACTTTGAATTTTCTGACTTTTTTATTACATAATACACTCCCAGTGTAATGAACTGTCAAACCGGTAGTATAGATATCATCGATCAGTAAAATATTTTTATTCGTAATATCTATATTTTCTTTAAGATAGAACGGATTGTCAGCTTTAAATCGCTCTCTTTTTCCAAGTCTTGATTGCTTAGGTCGTAAACGTGTCCCTAATAATTCTATATAGCTTACCCCCATTTTGTCCAAAACAGTGGTTACTGGATTAAACGTGCGATGTTCATCTCTTTTATAAGGGGATGGAATAGGGACAATATAGTCATATGACGTTTTAGGCAATGCTAACTTTGAAGCTAAAACCTCAGCTAAATAGTAGTCTTTCATAAATTTGTAATGATGAATCGTTTCTTTCATTATTCCATCATATTTATAATCACAATACAGTTGTGACATTAGAGTGAATTGCTGATTGAGACATTTACAGTCTAAACATTCATCACTTGCTTTTATTTTATAATTAAGACATCTTATACATCTATTTTCATCACTAATATCAAGTTTAATGGCTTGCCATTGTTTTTTGCATGTTTCGCAAAATTGTTGTGGTGGTTTATAAAAATTAAATATAGATAGCTCTTCGTGAATAGGAGTAGCACATTGAATACATTTATTCATCGATCCACCCTCTTTGAACCCCTAATTTATTCATTCTTGTAATATCTTTTTTAGCCATCAACATTGATATACTCACACCTTCATGAAGAAATAATACCATTCCTGTGGGAGCTTCTTGTTTACGTCCGACTCTTCCAGCAATTTGTACTAATGCAGCCTTTTCAAATGTATCTGCATTAATTACGATGACGTCTAATTGAGCCATAGTAAATCCACGTTCTAAAATGGTTGTTGTAAAAACAATTCGATGTTTTCCTTCACGAAGTGCTTTCACTTTTTCAAAACGTAAAGCATCTTCACTTGAAATACATATCAAATCTGAAAATATTTTTTTATAGTATTCGGATATCTTAATCATCTTTTCTATATTATTAAAAAATACTAACGTAAATCTCTTATTTTCAATCTGATTTAATAACATGTACTTTAAAAAACTTTGAGTACGATTCATATTTAATTTAAAATATTTAAATTTTGGGACTGGTAATGGGTGTCTATGAAAGCGAGCAGGTAACTGTATAATGCGATGTTTGGGTATTTGACGCAGTAAATGTCTAGGTGGCGTTGCAGTCATATAAATCAATGCAGATAGTGGTTTAGCCGCTTGTCTAATAGCATTTTGTAGATGATGATCCATAGGCAACGGAAATGCATCAACTTCGTCGACAAAAATAACTTCAAAGTGATTTTTAAATCGATATAGTTGATGGATAGTACAAATTACAAAATGTCCATTATATTGTTGTTTACTTGATTGATGCAATACGTCAATACTTTCTTTCAAAAAAACTTCTTTAATACGCTGGCTAATCTCTACTACTACATCTACTCTTGGAGAGATAATTGCTACATTAAATCCTCTTTTACGTGATAAGCTAATACCCTCATATATCATCTCTGTTTTTCCTGCACCAGTTACCGCATATAATAGTAAGTCTTCACAGTTTTCTATAGCAGATAAGATTTTTTCAGATGCATAACATTGCTGTTCAGATAATTTAAAAGATAATGTATATAATCCCTCTGATTTAACATTTTTACTTTTAATTATTTTATATTCCGTAATATTATCCATTCTTCCTAAATGTATACATTGTCGACAATATATTACTTCTTTATTAAGAATAGAGGAAAAATATTGATAGAAATGAGCACTATCTTCATTACCACATTGAATACACAGATATCCTTTTGAACTCTTTACGATACCTAACGTTTTCTCACTGATTATTTCATCTTTTAATTCTATTTCTGAAGATACTAATCTTCCATAATATTTAATATTTCAACACTTCCTTATTAAAATAAAAAAAGTCTAATCGAAAAGGAGATGGGTACCTTAGCCCTCCATGTTCTCACTTTTAACGATTAGACCTTCATCTTATTCGATTACAATTTTTCTTGGGAAATATCCAACTCCGATTCCACCTGAACCTAAATGAGATGCAATGACTGGTCCATATTCACAATATTGAATATTAATGTTTGAATATTTCTCTTTTAATTTAGCACAAAAATCTTTACCCTCTTTTGTTTTATCTCCATTAATCACAAAAACTGTTACATCATTAATATTTTTCGCAATATCAAGTGCATGTTGTTCTATAGAATTATAAGCTCGCTTACGTGTACGTACTTTTTCTAAAGGATGAATTTTTCCATCTTCTTCAAACTTAAGCACTGGCTTCATTTGTAAAAGTGTTCCAATCCATGCTTGGGCACCAGTAATACGACCACTTTTTTGTAAATTTTTTAAATCATCAACAAATAAGTATGCACCTGTATCTTTACGAATAGACGTTAATTCCTCAATAATTTCGTTAGGGGTTGCTCCGTCTTCAATCAATTTTAATGTATAAATCACATAGCTTCCTTCAACCATAGAAGCTAATCTTGTATCAAATGTGTGGACTTGAATGCCCTCTACTATTTCACCTGCTTGTGTTGCTGATGGGTAACTACCACTAATACCACTTGATAAATTGAAGACGATAACATCTGTATAACCTTTATCTCTCAATTCCTCATAATTCTTTATCCATTCACCAATAGCTGGTTGACTTGTTGTAGGAATTGTTTTAGATGCGGCCATTTTTTTATAAAAAGATTCTTTTGAAAGATCTGGATGTTCAGTAAATGTTTCTCCATCATCAAATGTTACACTCAGTGGTGCAACTGGTATCTGATATTTTTCAATAATATGTTTTGGCAGATTCGCAGTAGAGTCTGTCATTACTGCAATTTTCATAATCGTCCTCCTCAATTATACTCAATAGTATTATAAGTTATTTTAATAAAAAAGGAAATTCATAATCAATTATTTATCTAAAAGAAAACAAACGTGTATAATAAAATTCATATTAATCATATCTTGGAGGTATTTGTAAATTGAGTGATCATGTTATTACTATAAAAAAAGAACATATTATTGAAAATACAATTAATAAATCTCGATTTATTGCTCATATTAAACCTGTTTTCTCAGAAGAAGAGGCTAAGATGTTTATAGAAGAAGTAAAACAAACTCATAAAGAAGCAACACATAATTGTTCTGCGTATACTGTTGGCAATCAAATGAATATACAAAAAGCCAACGATGATGGAGAACCAACAGGAACAGCAGGTGTTCCTATGCTTGAAATATTAAAAAAACTAGATATTCATAATGCTTGTGTAGTAGTTACTCGGTATTTTGGTGGCATTAAACTTGGCGGTGGCGGATTAATTCGTGCATATAGTGGTGCAGTACGAGATGTGATTTATGATATCGGCCGTGTAGAATTAAGAAATGCTATTCCCACTACTGTTACCATCAATTATGACTTAACAGGTAAATTTGAGTATGAACTTGCTTCAACTTCTTTTTTTCTAAGAGACAAAGTTTACACTGATAAAGTAAGTTATAAGATAGATGTTGTAGAAACAGAATACGACTCATTTATCGAATTTTTAAACCGTAATACAGCAAGTCAATATAATTTAGAAAAAGATACCCCTAAGCAATTACCTTTTGATATTGAAACACATTAATTAAATCACAAAAGCCAGCAAACTCTTACGATTGCTGGCTTTTGTAAATAAGTGAATAAAAGTATTATTTATGGTTTATCTTATGGCGAGATGCATTGTTATTTTTTTTAGAAATTAAATTAAGAATAGGACGATAACTATCATCTATTAAACCAGTAAATTCAACGATGAGTTCAATTGTGATGACGATTAAGATAAACATTAGTAATACACCTAATGGTTGAGATAAATACAGTATAATACTCGATAAACTAAACATAATCGCAATAGAGTATATCAGTAATACTGTTTGACGATGTGTATATCCTAATGCAAGAAGTTTATGATGTAAATGTGATTTATCTGCTTGCATAATGTGTTGACCATTTCTCACTCTTCTAATCATTGCAAATAAGGTATCAATAAATGGTACTGCTAAAATAACAATTGGGAAGAATAAAGAAATAAATGTGATGTTTTTAAAACCTAGTAAGGATAAAAAGCCAATAATAAATCCAATCATTAATGCTCCACTATCGCCTAAAAAGATTTTAGCAGGATGAAAATTAAAGAATAAGAAGCCAAGTAATGCGCCAATCAACAAACTACAAATCATAATGATAAATACATTTCCTTGTAATATAGCTATGAAACCAATGGTAGTTAAACCAATAACTGACACACCTGTTGCTAAACCATCTAAACCATCTATTAAATTTATTGCATTTGTAATTGCTACAATCCATATAATTGTAATAGGTATACTTAAAATACCAAAATGAATGGTTGGACCAATTGGAAAAGAAATAAAATCTATGGTAATCCCGTAAAAAACGACAACTGATGCCGCTATAATTTGTCCAATTAATTTCAAAATTGGCTTCAAATCATAAATATCATCAATGATGCCTACAAAATACATAATAATTAAACCAATTACCAAAGGTTTGACTTCCCTCTCTATGGGATGGCCTAACCATAACCCCATAAGAAATGAAAGTAGTATGACAGTACCTCCCATGACTGATACTGGTTTTGTATGTACCTTTCTATAGTTAGGTCGATCTACTAAATTAAATTTAAAAGAAACCTTTATTATAATAGGCGTTATTATTAAACTGATTACCAATGTTACAACAATAAGTAATAAAGTATACATCAGTTCACCTTCAATATTTTCCTGTTATTTTTTCATCTATACTATTTAAACAATTATTATTATTTTTTTAAATTAGACTATAGTAGTATATATACTTTTTCAATTTTATATATTATTAGTCTATTTATTTTCTTCGTAATAATCTATTCATTAAACAGACCACTTTTAATCATGTATCATAGACTAAATAAAATTAATTGTAAAATTTTTGTAAAGATACGTATTTTTTATATCATATCATTTTGTTATAAATTTGAACATGAAAGTCTATCTGAAATTCATAATATATATTTTATAACAAACAACTTAATGACAAATAGTAAGTTTTCACTTACAATTACTAATGGTTAATTTAAAGGAGTCGATCCCAATATGTTTGAAGCAACTATTTACAATATTGCCGTTATGGTAGCTGGAATTTATTTATTCCATCGATTACAATATTCAGAAAATAAAATTATGATATTTTCTAAAGGTTATGTCACAATTTTAATGACTTTGGTGGCATTACTATTAACAGCTCACCCTATTCCTTTTCATCATCAATATCTTATTCGCCTAACTTTCGTTCCTTTACTATTCCTTGGTCGCTATACAAACGTAGGTTACACTTTTATTGCCTCACTTATCATAAGTCTAGTGGATATATTTTTATTCGGAAATTCTTTTTTTTATGGCGTCGTTCTTATTATAATAGGTATTATTGTTAGTTTAATTGGGCCGTTTCTTAAAAAAAATGATATTATTGCTTTAATCATTTTAAATGCTATCAGTATTGTTATTATTTTTGTTTTATCTATCTTCACAACTTTATATGATTTAACTGAATTAATTATGCTTATACCTATTTCATTCGTATTAACGGTTACTTCTGCTATTACCTTTGTTGATATCTGGCATTTCTTTTCTCTTGTTACACGGTACGAAAACGAAGATAAGTATGATTATTTAACAGGTTTAGGTAATGTAAAAGAATTTGATAGACATTTAAATAAGATTTCTCAAAAAGCCGAAATAGAACATATTAGTCTCGCACTTTTACTCGTTGACATTGACGGATTTAAAGATGTTAATGATACATATACTCATAAAGCAGGAGACGCTGTACTAAAACAAGTGTCTCAATTGCTTAAAAATTATGTACCACATCAATTTAAAATCTTCCGTAATGGCGGTGAAGAATTTTCTATTGTCATCTTCGATTATTCTTTAGATCAAAGTGTGAAACTTGCTGAAAATATTAGGATGGCAGTCGAAAAATCTTCGTTCCATTTACCTAATAAGGAAATTATAAAACTATCTGTGTCTATTGGTGTTGGTTATTTATCTCAAGATGAATATAAATCTCAACGTAAAGTATTTAAAGACGCCGATGATATGGTCCATGTAGCTAAAAAAGAAGGTCGTAATCAAGTAATGTTTAATCCTATAATTAAATTATAGAGGTTACGATTTAATTTGAGATGGAACATGGAATTCGAAATGAATTCTGTTGCATCTCTTTTTTATACTTATTTAACATCTATATTATTTATTTGTTATTCTACTTTTAAAATGACAGATTTAGTAATAAAGTATTAATACAAGCAAAGAATATTATAGATATACACGAAAATTATTATATATTTTAAATTATTGTGGAGGTGCTTTTATGAATAATTCAATCACTATTATCGATGAAAATAAGGTGATTGATGTTGTATTAATAGCTGGTCGCATTCTCTTAGAATCTGGAGCTGAAACTTACCGTGTTGAAGACACTATGAATCGAATTGCTCACAGTTATGGTTTAAATGATACATATAGCTTTGTCACATCGACCGCTATCATTTTCTCACTTAATGATCGAACAAATACAAGACTCATAAGAATTAGAGATCGTACTACAGATTTAGAAAAAATTGCTCTTACAAATAGTCTTTCTAGAAAGATTGCTAAAAATGAGTTAACTATTGATGAAGCTAAATCTGAACTGGTTCATCTAAGTAAAGCTTCATTACAATATTCTTTTTTATTGAATTTTTTTGCTGCGGCAATTGCATGTGGCTTTTTCTTACTTATGTTTGGCGGTGTTGTTTCTGATTGCTGGATTGCTATTTTAGCTGGCGGTGCCGCTTTTTTAACTTTTAGCTTTGTCCAGCGATTCATTCAAATTAAATTCTTTTCTGAATTTGTAGCATCAGCAGTAGTCATTACAATTGCTGTTACGTTTACTAAACTAGGTATTGCTACAAATCAAAATATTATAACAATTTCTAGTGTGATGCCCTTAGTCCCTGGAATTTTAATTTGTAATGCTATTAGAGATTTAATGGCTGGCGAGCTACTTGCTGGAATGTCTCGAGGTGTAGAAGCTGCACTAACATCATTTGCTATTGGTGCAGGCGTAGCGATTGTTTTATTAATTCTTTAAGAAAGGCTGTTTATGTATGTTATTTTATTTATTTCATTTTGTTATAAGTTTTATTTCAACAGTACTTTTTTCTATTATATTTAACGCTCCTAAACGACTTTTACTTGCTTGTGGATTTGTCGGCGCCTTAGCTTGGACAATTTATCAATATACCGTAGATATGGATTTAGGAAAAGTTGGCGCTGCATTTTTAGGTAGTTTAATTCTTGGTTTATTAAGTCATGTAATGAGTCGACGCTATAAAAGACCCGTTATTATCTTCATTGTGCCAGGTATAATTCCTCTTGTTCCTGGTGGTACAGCATATGAAGCAACACGATTTTTAGTATCTAATGACTATACTCATGCTGTGAATACATTTCTAGAGGTCACATTAATTTCTGGTTCAATTGCTTTTGGGATATTAGTAGCAGAAATTCTCTATTATATTTACACACGTATTAAGCAATTTTATGGTAAAATCAAAGGAAAAACGTATAGAAAATCTTACAATATGAACAATAGAGTCTAAGGGGATGTTTCGTTATGAAAGTACAGATTATAGATAGATTATCAAGATATGTAAAAATAGATACACAATCAAATCCCGAATCTAAATCGACGCCTTCTACCGAGAAACAATGGGATTTATTACATTTATTACAAAAAGAACTGCAAGACTTTGGGTTAGAAACAGAATTGGATAATAATGGTTATCTTTTTGCCACTTTAGAAAGTAACATAGAAAAAGAAGTTCCTACTGTAGGTTTTTTAGCACACGTAGATACATCACCAGATTTTAATGCGTCAAATGTTAATCCTCAGATTATAGAAGATTATGATGGTCAACCTATTAAATTAGGTCAAACAAATCGAGTATTAAGTCAAGATGTATTTCCAGAACTTAAAAAACTAAAGGGTCACACTCTAATGATTACAGATGGTACATCTTTACTAGGTGCCGATGATAAAGCAGGTGTTGTAGAAATTATGGAAGCAGTAAAATACTTGCAGGCCCATCCAGAAATTAAACATGGTCGCATACGTATAGCTTTTACACCTGATGAAGAAATAGGTCGTGGTCCTCACAAATTTGATGTGGAACGCTTTAATGCCGATTTCGCTTATACTATGGATGGCAGTGAGTTTGGAGAATTACAATTCGAAAGTTTTAATGCAGCAGAAGCAACAATCACTACACATGGTGTAAACGTTCATCCTGGTTCTGCAAAAAATGTTATGGTTAATGCTATTGGATTAGTACATCAATTCCATAGTCTACTACCTGCTAATGAAGTACCAGAACGTACAGAAGGTTATGAAGGATTCTATCATTTAATGAAAATAGAAGGTACAGTTGAAAAAGCTTCTTTACAATATATTATAAGAGATCACGATAGAAAATCTTTTGAACTTAAAAAGAAAAAACTTTTAGAAATTCGTGATGATATTAATATTCATTATGAAGGTTATCCAGTAAAAGTAGATATTGAAGACCAATACTATAATATGGCTGAACAAATTAAGCCACATCCGTATATTATCGATATTCCTAAAAAAGTATTTTCAGAATTAGAGATAAAACCAAACACTGCACCTATACGCGGTGGTACTGATGGTTCACAGCTTTCATTTAAGGGCTTACCTACACCTAATATTTTTACAGGATGCGGAAACTTCCATGGCCCATTTGAATATGCTTCTATTGATGTAATGGAAAAAGCAGTACAAGTAATTATTGGTATTGCTCAAGAAGTAACACAATATGAAAAGTAATAAATAAAAAAGTTTAGTTCAAAGAATTGGACTGACCCCAATTAGTGGGAATGATATA
>NZ_KV821139.1:0-20865 GCF_001815595.1 Staphylococcus sp. HMSC070D05
TTACTGGCTAATTTGTTAGGAATTATGTCCCAGCCTCTTTAGTGTTATATGAATATCAAAGAGAAGGAGTAATAAAGTATCTTGAGTTGTATCTTTCTTTTTTATTGAGTTTGTTTTAAAATCGGTGTTTAGTTAAAATTTATGAGTATAATTAAATAGAAAGGAATTAAGTTATGGAAGAAACTGCTTTTAGAGAAAAAGTAAGAAAACAATTGTGGTTTTTAAATAAAAAAGAAAAGCAATTATTAGAACATACTTTTGAACAAAATAATGCTTTATTTAATAATGCAGAACAGAAATTTACGAAACCTACTCGTTTTGCTAATCAATTTTTACAGGTTCATATTTTTCGAAATAAACATTTTTCAAATGGATATTTTTTCTTATTAATTATATTATTTGTTCTCACATACATCCTATTACTAGGATGGTTTTTAGCAGGATTTATTGCAAGTTTAGCAGTAGTCAATCAATTTATAAATCCTAAAGCAGAATTAAGTCTAATTTATCTTGTATTCATCTTAATTTTTGCCATTATTAGTTTGATTGTCAGTTTGTATCTCATAAGATTTGTGACTGCTTTGTTTACTAAAAGATTACTTGAATATAAGTTTAATGAAAAGAAGTCGTCTTATTAATTAAATAGGCTAATAGAATACTCTCTTGCCATTTTTTATAAACCAAAATGTAAGGTTCATCTACTACGCATTGAGCTGAATTATCAAAAATAATAATGGTCTTATTTTGAGAAGACGTTAATCCAATAATACGTTGAGCATTAAAATATATTTGTATGGGTGCGCGTTGATGTTTGATTGGAAATAAAATGACGTCTTTAGAAATGTAAATAGGAACTAGTTTATTGATAGATAATAAGCGTTTAGCTAATTTAAGTTGTTGGGTATATGATTTATTAAATTGTTCTAGGTAGTATAGTACTATCTTTTTAATATGAAATGGTAGAATCATTTCATATGTTTTAAAACAACATTTAGTCTGAATTGTTGAACCTTCTAAAGTTTGAATGTATAACAAATCGAAAGTATTATGAGGTAACATGCCAATCACCTTCTAAATAATATTGCTGAAGTTTGATACGGGCAGAAGATTTATATTTTTTAATTGTAGTGTCTGAGACATTCATCTTTTTAGCGATTTCATATTGTTTGTACCCACGAAGATAATATATCAGCCATTGACATTCATTTGAATTTAAAATATATTTGAAATCATTAAAAATAGATTCATCTTTCAATGTATAAGTTAAAGAATGATTTAACGCTGCAATATCTAGGCAATCAATCTTCAATTGCTCCTTTCTAAAAAGATCAATAAGATAAAACTTTAATCGCTGATAGATAAAAGAGGATAAAGATACAGAGGAAGATGGGTTATACATTTTGGAGATTTCCCACAATTTTATTAATAATAATTGATAAAATTCATCATAATTATAAGTGATACGGTATTGTCTTAACAAATGATGAATCATCTTATGATATTTGATGTGTAATGAACTAAAATCTGAAATATTTATTCTTTCTCCTTAGTTATGTACATAAACAATATTTCCGGATATATAAATTCTACATGAGGTATCGTGAATTTTCATTTGCTTAATTTAATAAATAGGTGTTAAATAGTAAACATAGAATCGTTGGATTGGATGATATATGGCTTTAACAAGTTTGTAAGATTAATATTCGACATTTGTACAATAAAATATAGGAGGTATGAAGTTGGATTACGCACATTTAAATCTTGAGCACTTTTTTGCAAGACATGATGATTTAGACGTCATTAGAGATCGTTCTGAATTTGTAATGATAAATAATTTTACAAATGAAATGATGTATCGTGATGGTGATATTGAAGGGACAATTGATTTAAATCAATATTATTATAAAAATAGATCGCAAGCTGTTAGTTTTATTATGATGGATTATAAAAGAAATAACGAATAATTATATATGTTAACCTTACTACAAATAACTTTATTTATTTAATAGATAAAAATCATTGAGTAATGAAATGTTGAGTATTTCATTACTTTTTATTTTTTGTTAAATTTCAGTTTTGTTACTTTTATTTTATGAATATGTAACATTATAATTATAAAATTGTTTAAGAGAATTAAAAATGTTAAAATTTATTATCATGGAAGACTGTTCTATAAATGAAATTACAACATTAACCTAAGAGGTGTGAATATGACAAAGCACAGAAAAGGTTCTATTATAGGCCTAATAGGGTTACTTATTATTTTAGTAGCAGCTGGCTTCATTTTTTTCTCAATGATTTCTGATCAGATATTTTTCAAAAAAGTAAATGAAGTAGAGAAAGTTCAGCATGTGAACGTCACGCTTGATAAAGCTGCTGCAAAACAAATAGATAACTATACAAGTCAACAAGTATCGAATAAAAACAATAATGCATGGAGAGATGCATCAGCAAGTGAAATTAAAGTTGCAATGGACAGCAGTAAATTTATCGATGATGATAAACAAAGATATCAATTTTTAGATTTATCTAAATATCAAGGTATTGATAAAAATCGTATCAAACGTATGTTGTTCGATCGACCTACACTATTGAAACATACTGATGCTTTTGTAAATGCTGCAAAAGAAAAACGTGTCAATGAAGTCTATTTAATTTCTCACGCATTATTAGAAACAGGTTCAGTAAAAAGTGAACTTGCGAATGGTGTAAATATTGATGGTAAAAAATATTATAATTTTTATGGCGTTGGAGCTTTAGATGAAGATCCAATCAAAACAGGTGCTGAATATGCGAAAAAACATGGTTGGGATACACCGGATAAAGCAATTAAAGGTGGCGCAGATTTTATTCATAAACACTTCCTATCTCACGATGATCAAAACACATTATATAGCATGAGATGGAATCCTATGAATCCTGGTGAACATCAATATGCGACTGATATTAAATGGGCTGAAAGTAATGCGGAAATTATTGCTGATTTCTATAAAGAAATGAAAACTGAAGGTAAATACTTCAAGTTGTATGTTTATAAAGATGATCAAAAACATCAATAATCAAAATAAAAGCCAACATTATCTTTTTAATTAGATGATGTTGGTTTTTTTATTTATTCTGCTTTGTTTTTCCTTGAAGCCAAAGTAAATCCAATGATAAAAACAATTAATGTTTTTAATAAAAATTTCATTGTTTGGTCACCTCAATATCTAAATTTTAACATAGTTACACATGATTATTTATGTTTTGAAATGGATAATCGTGTTAATAGTGAAACGTTTTGAAGTCGAGAATCGTATTGGTATAATATGATAATATTCAACATAATACAAATATATAAAAGGATGATGTTAAATATGCGAGTAGCAATTATAGGTATGGGTACAGCGGGTGTGAGTGTACTTAGACAACTCGTTAAACATAAAGACTTTAAGCAATTAAAAGTCGATGTCTACGATAATGAATTTAATATGGGACAAGGCGTTCCTTTTCAAAATGATAGCAGTCAATTACTAATTAACTTGCCCACTAAAAATATGAGTTTAAATTTAGATGATGAGGAAGAGTTTTGGAAATGGTATCAAACACAATCTGAATTTACGTTTAAAAATCCAAAGTATTTACCAAGATTTGTTTTTGGTCATTATATGAAATCATACTTATCAAATTATGAGAAATTATATGATAACCTTACAGTCATTAAACAACCAGTACAAGAAGTCTTCATTAATTCAAATATAGATGAAACCACATTGAAATATTATGTCTGTACGTCTAAAGATATGAAGCATTGTCAAGTATATGATTACATATTTTTAACTATAGGTACTTTATCCTATCACGACCCTTATCATTTAAAAGGCTTAAAAGGTTATATTCAAACTCCTTACCCTACATATAATACTTTAGATGATGTACAAAAATCTGATGATATTGCTATTATTGGAACAGGGTTAGCTAGTTTAGATGTAGTGCGTTATGTAGCTTTTCATCACCCTAAACTACCTATCACAATGACGAGTCGTTCTGCTCAATTACCTAGCGTAAGAGGAAACATGAAAAAAATTGAGTTTCAATATTTAACGAAATCTAAATTTAATAATATTAAAGATAAGTACTTTGGAAATGTACCATTAGAGAAAGCATTCGATTTATTTAAAGAAGAGAGTCATTTAAATGGTATCGATTTACAGAAATTGATTCATCGTCGAACAGGAGATACGATTAAAGATTTAAATTATGATTTAGAACATCCAGATGAGATAGGTATATTCCAAACATTAATAGAGAATGTCAAAGAAAATTTAAATTGGATTTGGAATAGTTTTAGTCGTCAAGATCAAATTGAATTCGATAAACGTTTCACTAAAATTATTCAACTTAACTCAAACCCTATGCCTCCAAGAACTGCAAAACTTATCAAACAATTAATAGAAGATGGTTCATTAGTAATTAGAAAGGATTTAGAAGATGTGGTACATAAAAATGGAATATTTAATTTAAAATTCAAACATGATGAACAATGGTATCCACATCATATTATTATTAATGCAACAGGTTCTAAAACACATTTAAAAGATTTAGATGAAGATGATCAATTTATCTTAAATCTTCAAAATCGACAAATTGTTCAAGCCCATCCTATGGGTGGAATACAAATTATCCCAGAAACAAATCAGGTGATTAGTCCAAGATATGGTACTTTAAATAATGTGATTGCTATTGGACAAATCACTAATGGAGTAAATAAATTGCGTAATGGAGTAAAAATGATTGTTAATCAAGCGGTAAGTGCAGTGGATTACTTATATGAAATTCGAAAAGAATTTGATCATACATCATAATGCTTTACAAAATAATGAATAAGTATCTCTTTAAGAGTTAAATTTAAAATCAAATTGATATTCTTTATTTGTAATTTTCCAAAAATAAATGTAAGATGATATATGTAGTGCTAAACTACGATAACTCAAATTTAATCACAATTTCATACGTATTCTTTCGGGGCAGGGTGTAATTCCCAACCGGCAGTAATTAAGCCTGCGACCCACTTAATCTTAATTTATTAAGTGGCTGATCTAGTGAGACTCTAGAGCCGACAGTAAAAGTCTGGATGGGAGAAAGAATCAATCACATCATTACTGAACGATGTATAAGCATGCACAATATAAAAATTGTAGTACGCTTATTTAAGTATATATACATGCCCTATGCCTGTGAAACAGGTATGGGGTTTTTTTAGAGGTGATAAATTGAGTGAATTTATGAAATATGCAATTCAATTAGCACAAATGGTGGAGGGACAAACTGGAGTTAATCCTCCTGTCGGTTCAGTTGTCGTGAACGATGGGCGTATTGTAGGACTAGGTGCACATTTAAAGCAAGGAGAGAAACATGCAGAAGTTCAGGCTTTAGATATGGCACAAGATAAAGCAAAAGGCGGCACAATTTATATTTCTCTTGAACCCTGTACACATTACGGGTCAACACCACCTTGTGTGAATAAAATTATTGAACATGGGCTTAGTAAAGTGATTTATGCTGTAAAAGATACGACGTTACCTTCTAAAGGAGATATCATGCTTGAAAAGGCAGGTATTGAAGTTGAATATCAATATTCAGAAGAAGCTTTTGCTTTGTATGAAGATTTTTTCAAAGCAAAACAACATAAAATTCCTGAAATTACAGTAAAAGTCTCGACTTCGTTAGACGGTAAACAAGCGACTGATAGTGGACAAAGTCAGTGGATTACGAATAAAGCTGTAAAACAAGATGTATATCGTTTAAGACATACTCATGATGCAGTATTAACTGGTAATGGAACGATTGAAGCGGATAATCCACAATATACAACACGTATTCAAGATGGTAAACATCCAATAAGAATCATACTATCTAAGCGAGGTCAAATTGATTATTCAAAACAGATATTTCACGATCAATTAAGTGAAATTTGGATTTATACTGAAAATCATGAACTAAAAAGTCCAAGTTCTCATATAAAAATAATATATTTAGAAATATGTAATTTAAAATCTATTTTATCTGATATATATCAAAGAGGTGTTGGCAGATTATTAGTAGAAGCTGGCCCTCATATAACTTCAAAATTTCTCCAATCTAATTATTTAGAACATCTTATTATTTATTATGCCCCGAAAATAATAGGCGGTATTGGAAAAAATCAATTTTATCAAACTGATAATGTCATTGATTTAGCTGATGCGCCACAATTTGAAGTGATTTCTACTGAGTCTATTCAACAAAATATTAAAATGACACTGCGAAAGAAGTGAAGATAAATGTTTACAGGTATCGTTGAAGAAATAGGTACTGTAAAGAGTATTCGCACTCAACAATCCGTAAGGACATTAGATATTTCATGTCAAAAAATCATAGAAGATATGCATATTGGTGATTCTATAAGTGTAAATGGTGCGTGTTTAACAGTCATTGATTTTAAACAAAATCAATTTTCTGTCCAAGTGATTAAAGGTACTGAAAATAAAACATATTTAGCTAATATTAAAGAAAATAATGAAGTCAATCTTGAACGAGCAATGTCAGGTAGCGGACGTTTCGGAGGACATTTTGTATTAGGTCATGTAGATGCAAAAGGAACCATTATAAATATCAGGGAAACGCCTAATTCACGCATTGTATCTATTAAGGTATCTAACTCGGTTATAAAACAAATGGTTAAGCAAGGGTCTATTACTGTTGATGGCGTAAGTTTAACAGTTTTTGACTTGCATCAACATAGTTTTGATATCCATCTTATTCCTGAAACAAGACGATCAACAATTCTGTCTAATAAAAAGATGGGTGATGAAGTTCATCTTGAAACAGATGTATTATTTAAATATGTTGAAAGCATAGTTGGTAAAAATAAATCTGATTTATCAGTTGATAAATTAAAAGCATATGGTTTTTAGGAGGGGTTTAAATGGAATTCGATAGCATTGAAGAAGCTTTAGAAGCATTAAGAAATGGCGATAGTATTATTGTAGTAGATGATGAAGATCGTGAAAATGAAGGTGACTTAATTGCAGTCACTCAATGGATGAAAGACAATACCATTAATTTTATGGCCAAAGAAGCGCGTGGATTAATTTGTGCTCCTATAAGTTCACAGATTGCTAAACGTCTAAATCTTAAAACTATGGTTGATGGTAATACAGATGAATACGGTACAAATTTCACTGTAAGTATCGATCATATCTCTACTACTACAGGAATTAGTGCATTTGATCGTACAGCAACAGCTAAAGCGTTAATTAATCCTGATTCTAAACCAGAAAGTTTCCATAAACCTGGACATTTATTTCCTTTAGTATCTAAAGAAAAAGGTGTATTAGTTAGACCAGGACATACGGAGGCTGCTGTAGATTTAGCTAAATTAACAGGTGCTACACCTGCTGGAGTTATATGTGAAATAATGAATGACGATGGTACAATGGCAAAAGGTAATGAATTACAACAATTTAAAGAGCGACATCAATTAAAAATGATTACAATTGAAAGTTTAATTAATTATCGTCGTAAACAAGAAAGTGAAGGTATTGAACTTAAAGCAACTGTAAAAATGCCAACAGATATTGGTAATTTTAAAATGTATGGTTTCCAATCTCAATATACACATGAAGATATTGTTGTACTTGGTAAAGGAGAACCACGTACAACTGAAAATGTAAGACTACATTCTGCTTGTTTAACAGGTGATATCTTCCACAGTCAACGATGTGATTGTGGCGCTCAATTAGAAGCATCAATGAAATATATAAATGCTCATGGTGGATTAATTATTTATTTACCACAAGAAGGTAGAGGCATTGGTTTAATGAATAAACTAAAAGCTTATGAATTAATTGAGCAAGGACATGATACAGTTACTGCAAATGTAGCATTAGGTTTTGATGAAGACTTAAGAGATTATCATATAGCTGCTCAAATTCTTAAATATTTCAACGTTCAACAGGTTAATTTATTAAGTAATAATCCTAAGAAATTTGAAGGCTTGGAAGATTATGGTATAAAAGTTGCAGATCGTACAGAGATCATTGTGCCAGAAACGGAACATAATCATCATTATATGGAAACAAAAAAATTGAAAATGGGACATCTTATTTAGGAGGAATTGAGAATGAATTTTGAAGGTAAATTAGTCGGTACAAATTTAAAAGTTGCAATAGTAGTGAGTAGATTTAATGATTTTATTACCAACCGTTTATTGGATGGAGCGAAAGATACATTAGTAAGACATGGTGTAGATGAAGATAGCATTGATGTTGCCTATGTACCAGGTGCATTTGAAATTCCACTTGTTGCTAAAAAATTAGCGCAAAAAAATGATTATGATGCAGTCATTACTTTAGGCTGTGTCATTAGAGGTGCAACATCTCATTATGACTATGTTTGTAATGAAGTTGCTAAAGGCGTATCAAAAGCAAATGATGTTACGAATACACCAGTTATTTTCGGTGTTTTAACAACCGAAAGTATTGAACAAGCAGTTGAAAGAGCGGGTACGAAAGCAGGTAATAAAGGTGCGGAAGCGGCAGTAAGTGCAATTGAAATGGCAAATTTACTTAAACAGTTTTAATTAATATATAGCGTCTCGATAATTTTAAGGATTATCGAGACGCTCTGTATTTCAATGTTTTAGTAATTTCACAACACCTGATACTAATGTAAGTGTTCCTAAAATTAGTCCACTAACTAAGCCAATTTTTTTAAGTGCTTCTGTTGAAATAAATTCTTGATAGGCAAGGGAAAGATTTTGAGGTCTCTCAGCCAGGCGACGCATGAAATAAGCAAACCAGTCATTGCCATATGGAACATAAACGGTAAAATGATATCCTTGTCTAGCAATCTCTTCTGCTAATTCATTACGAAAACCATACAACATTTGAAATTCAAAAGTGTTTTTTTCAATATGATGATCTTTTACAAATTGTTTAACATGGTTAATGATTTTATCATCATGTGTTGCAATTGACGTAAAATTTTTGGCATTAAGTAAACGTTTTTCAATAATATTTATATAATTTTTGTCTATATCTTTTTTACTTTGATAAGCAATCGTATTATTTTCTTTATAAGCACCTTTGACCAGTCTTAATCGTAATTCTGGATAGTTATCAATTAATTTCTCTGCCTCAAAAAGGTATCCTTGAATTACTGTACCGACATTTCTAAATTCTCCTTTTAACCTGTCTAAAATCTGTAATGTTTGTGATAAGCTATTATATTTTTCCATATCAATATTAATATGCATATTATTATAGCTATTAGCCTTTAACAAAATTTCTCTTAAATTTTGGTAGGCTAACTCGGTATCAAATTCACCACCTAATGAACTCACTTTCACCGACATATGTGCACTCACTTGATATTGATTAATAGCCTCCATTATCTCAAGAATCTCATTTTTAGCTTGAATCGCTATTGCTTTAGTATTAACAAATTCTCCAAGATTATCTACAGTAACATCAATATGTTTAGCGTTTAAATATTCAATCGTATCTATGAGTTGTTCTATAGTATTACCCGCAACAACTCTATTAGCACCCATGGTAGGTCCGATTTTTTTAGCCATTTCATTTAAATATGTACTATTTGATAATGTTATGAAAAAATCTCTGAATAAAGACATATCTATTCCTCCATCCCACTCGTATCTATCCCTATAACAAGTTTAGCATGAATATATCATTTTAGAAAGCGTTTACATTTTAGAGGTAAAATACTTTAAAATTCATTAGTCATAAATTAAGAAAATCTATATATTGTTTAACAACAATTAAAGGTATAATTTGATATAATACATTTGATAAACATTCAATAAGAGAGGACTTAAAAATATGTGGAAGTGGGAAACAGAACATGATGCTAAAGGCGTAATCATCATAGTACATAATATGTTAGAACATACTGGTAGATATGCGTATGTGATTACGATGTTGAGACGTAATGGTTATCACGTAATTATGGGTGATTTATCTGGACAAGGTCAAACTTCACGAGCTAACAGAGGTCAACTACAACGATTTGAAATTTACCATGAACAGTTAGTTGAATGGATAAAAATTGCAAACGAATACAAATTACCAACATTTGTTATGGGTGTTGGATTAGGTGGTTTAATCATTCTCAATTTACTTGAAAAGACTGAACTACCTATTGAAGGCATATTATTACTCTCTCCAATGCTTGAATTAAAGAAAAATTATAAAACACGAAAAAATATGTTTATATCTAATATTGGAAAGAGCTCAAAAGATACACAATTTAAATTAGGAATAGATTATGAAGATTTAACTCGTAATTCAGAAGTGATTGATGAGACAAATCATGATGGATTGATGTTAAAGAAAGTATCTTACAAATGGTTTAACATTATTAATGAAACGATGAAAGACACATCACAACATATTAAAGATATCAAACCGTTACCCACTTTATTAATGTATGGTACCGAAGATAAAATCTTAGAAACATCTTCAATAGATATTTTAAAACAACAATTTCTTGCAGATGAATTTTATTTTAAAGCGTGGAAAGGGTTTTATCATGAGATTCACAATGAGCCTGAACGAGATCAAGTCATGAGATATATATTAACTTTCTTGAATAATAGCGTAAATACAATGGGATTTATTGTACAAGAAGAAAACATTGAGGAAGTATAGGATAATCTTTAAAAATCTATAAAGAATAGCTCGTAGAAGACAGACATCTACGAGCCTATTCTATATCAAAAATATGGTGATAATATTATAAATGAGATAAAATTACAATATAAGTAGAATTATAACTACCAATTACTTTTTATAAATTCTATGAATTTAGTATTAGATTTATAATATAAATATTGATTTAAAAAATATAGTTGATATATTATTGAAAAATAAAATGTATTAAATTTTTAATAACGCCAAATCGTGTAAACTTAATAATAAATTGAATTATAGTTATTATACATAATATGAGAGATCAAGGGGAATGAATTATGAAATTACAAAAAAAAGAAACGGTATCCATGGTATTGAAATTAGAGAAATTATTGAAGGATATAGATTCTATATTTAGAATTATTTATGAGAAATATCATTTAAATAAAGAAGAAGTACTTATTTTATTAACGTTATGGGAAAAGGGGCCTATGACATTAAAAGAGATGGATCAATACGTTAATATTAAGTCTTATAAACGAACAAGAACGTATAATAATTTAGTTCAATCTGATTGGGTTTACAAAGAGCGTCCCATTGACGATGAACGTACGGTTATTATCCATTTCAATGAAGAAAAAAATAAATATAGAAATGAATTATTAGATTTTATTACTACAATTATTAAAAGAAAATATGAATCTTTAGAAAATAGTTTGAATTCATTGATGAGTGTTTAATATAAAAAACCCATAAATTAAAACTACGATTTAATGTTTTAATTTATGGGTTTTAAAATTTAACGTTTTTCAATCGCACATATAAAAGGTGCATGATTAACTTGATTGATAAATTGATATTTTAATATGTGTGCTTTATTTTGATCAAAGTTTTCGAGATATCTTAACAATTCATCTCTTTCGATTTGTCCTTCATCATGTCCATGATAAATCACTAGTACAATAATACCTTCTGTACTTAATAGTTTAAAAATACTTTCAATAGCTTGAATAGTTGTTTCAGGTTTAGTAACAATGGATTTATCACCTTTAGGCAGATATCCCAAATTGAAAATAGCTGCATCCACGTTTCCAATGAAATCACTTGGTATATCATTTAAGATATTTTCATGTCCATCATGTATCAACGTAACATGTTTAAAAGATGTTATTTTTTCTTTTGTATGTTCAATAGCTTCTTTTTGTATATCGAAACCAAACACTTTGCCATTTGGGACCTGTTCTGCTAAAAATAGGGTATCATTTCCATTACCACACGTAGCATCAATAACAATACTATCATCTTGAATATGTTGCTTAATAAGTGTTTTAGCAAAAGGAAGAATGCGTTCTAATTTCATGAATTCACCTTAGTATTAGATGTGTAAAACTTACCTTGATAAGATTCACGACGTGCTAATTCGTCATCTATTTCATTGAGAACTTCCCATTTGTTAACACTCCACATTGGTCCTACCATTAAATCAATCGGTCCATCTCCAGTAATACGATGAATAATCATGTCTGACGGAAGGATTTCAAGTTGATCACACACTAAATTTGTATAATCTTCTTGAGTCATAAATTCAAGCATACCTTTTTCGTATTGCTTGACCATTGGTGTACCTTTAAGTAAATGTAATAAATGGATTTTAATGCCTTGAACATCCATTTGTGCCACTTCTCGTGCTGTTTCCATCATCATATGATAATCTTCACCTGGTAAGCCATTAATGATATGTGTACATACGTTAATATTATGTTTACGCAATTTAGCTACACCTTCGTAATACGTTTGCATATCGTGAGCACGATTAATTAAATCAGAAGTCTTTTGATGAACCGTTTGAAGACCAAGTTCCACCCATAAATACGTACGTTGGTTCAGTTCAGCTAAATATTCAACCACATCATCTGGCAGACAATCTGGACGTGTAGCGATAGATAAACCAATAACTCCTTCTTCTTTTAACACAGGTTCATATTTTTCTTTTAAAACTTCTACAGGTGCATGGGTATTAGTAAATGCTTGGAAGTAAGCAATATATTTACCTTCACTCCATTTTTCATGCATTCGTTCTTTAATTTGTTGGAATTGTACTTCAATTGGATCGGCTCTATTTCCTGCAAAGTCACCACTACCAGCTGCTGAACAAAACGTACAACCGCCATGTGCGACAGTACCATCTCTATTTGGACAGTCAAATCCGCCATCTAGAGCAACTTTAAAAATTTTCTGTCCGAATTTATTTTTTAAATGGTAATTCCATGTATGATATCGTTTATTTTCAAAGGCATACGGGAAATACTTACCCATAACACATTATCCTTTCTATCTAACTTAGTTCTAAGTAAAGATTTTAACATATTTTAATGTTATAGTGTTTATTATAGTTCGATAAAAATATAAAGAGAGGACTTAAAAATTATGAATATACCTAGATCAGTATGGTGGCTAGTTATAGGAATGGCATTAAATATAACTGGCTCTAGCTTTTTATGGCCTTTAAATACGATTTATATGAAAGAAGAATTAGGAAAAAGCTTGACAGTTTCTGGGATTGTTCTAATGATTAATTCTTTTGGAATGGTAGTTGGTAACTTACTAGGTGGAACATTGTTCGACAAGTTAGGTGGTTACCGAACAATCGTGATAGGTACTATTACTTGTTTGCTTAGTACAACATTACTTAATTTTTTTCATGGATGGCCGTGGTATGCAGTTTGGTTAGTGCTACTTGGTTTTGGTGGAGGAATGATTGTTCCAGCAATCTACGCAATGGCTGGTGCCGTTTGGCCTAATGGTGGCAGAACAACTTTTAATGCTATTTACTTAGCTCAAAACATAGGGGTTGCTGCCGGAGCTGCAATGGGAGGATTTGTTGCTGAATTTAGCTTTAATTTTATCTTCTTAGCTAATTTAATCATGTACGTATTATTTGGAATTGTAGCCTTTACACAATTTAATTTAGAATACCATGCTAAAGTGAAATCACCAGATAGTCTAGATATACAAAATAAAGAAAATAAAAAACGTTTTATAGCTTTAATATTATTATGTGCAATGTTTAGTATTTGTTGGATTGGATACATTCAATGGGAAACGACAATAGCCTCATTTACGCAACAAATTAATATTTCAATGTCTCAATATAGTGTATTGTGGACGGTAAATGGAATCATGATTTTAGTTGCACAACCATTAATTAGACCAGTCATTCGTTTGTTAAAAGGAAACTTAAAATATCAAATGTTTGTTGGTATTTTAATTTTTATGTTGTCATTCTTTGTTACAAGTTTTGCAGAACAATTTACCGTTTTCTTAATAGGAATGATTATTCTTACTTTTGGTGAAATGTTTGTATGGCCTGCAGTACCAACGATTGCCAATTATTTAGCGCCACAAGGTAAGCAAGGTCAATATCAGGGTGTAGTAAATTCTGCATCAACTGTAGGAAAAGCATTTGGTCCTCTAATCGGGGGGATATTGGTAGATACATTCAATATGAGTGCAATGTTCATAGGAATGATCATTCTTTTATTAATAGGAATGTTTTTCTTATCTATTTTTGATAAGGGTCTACCGAAACAATCACAACATGAAAATCGTTGAAAGACAACTTGAAAATTAAACATATAAAATATGATTAACCACTTGCAATTAGGTTACGAATCTCATAATATTAAACTGTATTGGAGTAGTAACTTAAATACTTTTCTAAAGAGAGCTAGTGGTGGTGCAAACTAGCGTTAAGAATTAAGTGAACTTACCGTTAATTAATTGAATTTAAAACATCTCTTACTATTATAAAGTGCACATGTAAAATGTGAATGAGGGTGGTACCGCGGCTAAAGAAAGTCGTCCCTGTCAAAAGTAATAGTTTGAGGTGTTTTATTTTTATTAGGAGGAAAATACTTTGGGTTATAATCACAAAGAGATTGAAAAGAAATGGCAAAATTATTGGGCTGAGAATAAAACATTCAAAGCAAACGATAATTTAGGTCAAAAAAAATTCTACGCATTAGATATGTTTCCATATCCATCTGGTGCGGGATTACACGTAGGACATCCAGAAGGATATACTGCAACGGATATTATTTCTCGTTATAAACGTATGCAAGGATATAATGTACTACATCCAATGGGTTGGGATGCCTTTGGATTACCTGCTGAGCAGTACGCGTTAGATACAGGGAATGATCCTAGAGAATTTACTAAAAAGAATGTTCAAACATTTAAACGTCAAATTCAAGAACTAGGTTTTAGTTATGATTGGGATCGAGAAGTGAATACTACAGATCCTGAATATTATAAATGGACGCAATGGATTTTTATTCAGCTTTATAATAAAGGACTCGCATATGTAGATGAAGTTGCAGTAAACTGGTGTCCGGCACTTGGTACAGTGTTATCAAATGAAGAGGTTGTAGATGGTGTATCAGAACGTGGAGGTCATCCTGTATATAGACGTCCGATGAAACAATGGGTATTAAAAATTACAGAATATGCCGATCGTTTATTAGAAGATTTAGATGAATTAGATTGGCCTGAATCAATTAAAGATATGCAAAGAAACTGGATTGGTCGTTCTGAAGGTGCACGTGTGTCATTTAATGTTGAAAATACTAATGACACTATTGATGTGTTTACAACACGTCCAGATACTATCTACGGTACAACATTCTTAGTACTTAGTCCTGAACACGCGTTAGTGAATGAAATTACTACTGATGACAAAAAAGAAATGGTTAAACAGTATCAAGAAGAAGCATCAAAAAAATCAGACTTAGAGCGTACTGATTTAGCAAAAGATAAATCAGGTGTGTTTACTGGAGCGTATGCTATTAACCCATTATCAGGTAAGAAACTTCCAATTTGGATTGCTGATTATGTATTATCGACTTATGGTACAGGTGCAGTTATGGCAGTACCAGGACATGATGAGCGCGACCATGAATTTGCTAAGAAATTTGATTTACCTATCATTGAAGTTATCGAGGGCGGAAATGTTCAAGAAGAAGCATATACTGGAGAAGGTGCACATATCAATTCTGGCGAACTAGATGGGCTAGATAATAAAAAAGCAATTTCTAATGCAATTACTTTACTCGAAGCCAAAGGTGCTGGCGAGAAAAAAGTGAATTACAAATTACGTGACTGGTTATTTAGTAGACAACGTTATTGGGGAGAACCAATTCCAGTGATTCATTGGGAAGATGGTACGATGACAACTGTGCCTGAAGAAGAACTTCCATTATTACTTCCTGAAACTGATCAAATCAAACCATCTGGTACGGGAGAATCACCATTAGCGAATATTGATGACTTTGTAAACGTTGTTGATGAAAAAACAGGCATGAAAGGACGTCGCGAAACAAATACTATGCCACAATGGGCTGGTAGTTGTTGGTATTATTTACGATATATTGATCCACATAATGAGAATATGTTAGCGGATCCAGAGAAATTAAAACATTGGTTGCCGGTAGACTTATATATTGGTGGAGTAGAACATGCTGTACTTCACTTACTGTATTCAAGATTCTGGCATAAAGTATTATATGATTTAGGTGTAGTTCCTACAAAAGAACCATTCCAAAAATTATTCAACCAAGGTATGATTCTCGGTGAAGGCAACGAAAAAATGAGTAAATCTAAAGGTAATGTTGTTAATCCTGATGATATCGTAGCATCACATGGCGCAGATACATTACGCCTATATGAAATGTTTATGGGGCCATTAGATGCAGCTATAGCATGGAGTGAAAATGGATTAGATGGTTCTAGACGTTTCTTAGATCGTGTATGGAGATTATTCATTAATGAGGATGGTTCATTATCTAATAAAATTGTTGAAAATAACAATAATTCATTAGATAAAGTTTATAATCAAACGGTTAAAAAAGTGACTGAAGATTTTGATACTCTTAACTTTAATACGGCAATTAGTCAATTAATGGTATTTATTAACGATTGTTATAAAGCGAATAACATTTACAAACCTTATGTAGAAGGATTTGTTAAAATGTTAGCACCCATTGCCCCTCATATTAGTGAAGAGTTGTGGCAACGTTTAGGCAATCAAGAAACTATTACGTACCAACCTTGGCCTACGTATAATGAATCATTACTTGTAGATGATGAGATTGAAATTGTAGTACAAGTTAATGGTAAAGTAAGAGCAAAAATCAATATTCCTAAAGACTTATCTAAAGAAGATATGCAAGAGTTAGCATTACAAAATGAAAATGTTAAACTATCTATAGAAGGTAAAGAGATTAAAAAAGTTATCGCTGTACCTCAAAAATTAGTGAATATCGTTGCAAAATAATGAAAGAGGAGTTTTATAATGGAATCAATTACAGTAGATCAATTAAAAGAGAAAATACTAGGATCTAATCCAGTAAATATTATCGATGTGCGAACAGATGAAGAAACTGCAATGGGTACAATTCCTGGTGCTAAAACTATTCCAATGGATCAAATTGCTGATAACTTAAATCAATTTAATAAAAATGAAACGTACTACATCGTTTGTGCTGCAGGTGTTCGTAGTGAAAAAGTAGCGAACTATCTTGAAAATGAAGGTGTTCACGCAGTTAATGTTGAAGGTGGCATGCAAGCATGGGGTGATGAAGGTATTGAAATAGATAGTATATAATAATTTATGATATTGAAACTATAATACAGAAAAACAGCGAAGTTATCATTCTTCGCTGTTTTTTTATAATTTAACTTATTTTTAATATTTTTATATTATTTAGTTGTAGTACTTTTAATTTTATTATGATATTATATTTAAGTGTGAATATAATATTATGTAAGTGATAGCAACAACTATGGCATACATAAAACATTTTCATTATAACAATTGACATCAAGAGAGAACATCAAGGAGGAAACATAATGAATCTTTTTAAAAAACAGAAATTTAGTATTCGTAAATTTAGTGTGGGGACATTTTCAACGCTAATTGCTACATTAGTGTTTTTATCACATCCTGGTCATGCAGCAACTCATGATACAGAAACAAATACAAGTGCTCCACAAACAAATGAAAGTGCGTTAATTAATAAACAAAATGCTAATATTGAACAACCACATAATGAAACAACGTCAGCAAATATATCTAATTCAAATGAAAATAATCGAAATAATGAAAATAATACTTCAAGTGACCATTCAATTAACCATGAACGTGAAGAAGGTACAGTGAATGATGTAATTAATAGCACTGAAAGTAATACAAATCATAATGAGAAAGTAACAACTAATGACGTAGTTAGTAATGAAAATAATCATGAAACTACAAACGTTAATCAACCACGTAGAAGAGGAAAACGTTCAGTAGATAACACTCCTAGTACTACAAATACAGATCCAATGGCTGTAAATGAACAAAATACAGGCCAAATCATTAATGGTACATTTACAGATAATTCACAAGGTGCGACGATACCGACTAAGAATTTAGAGTCTGCAATGAATGAAGCAAATACTGTACCGGGTTGGCATGTAAATAGTAATGAACAAACCATCATTCCATTAATTTGGGGGCCTAAATCGTTGCCTGCATACAATCCTTATATATTCGATAAAACCAATAATAAAATTGGTGTAGTACTATCAAAATATAATGGTAATTTTAATCAAGTTCCAGGTATAGCTGATCCTACAGTAGGATCAATTTACCAAGATGTTGATGTTACTCCTGGATCAGAAATCCAATTACATTATATTTCTAGTAGTATGAATAATATATGGGGGGTTAATGGTGCAAGAGTGTATATTTACGATGCTAATAATCCTTCTACACTTTTGTATAAAGGAACTCCGGATATATTACAGAATCCAATTGGTAACTTTGTAGGTGTATTTCAAGTACCGGAAACAGTTTCACGGTTAAGATTAAGATTTGAATCGGCATTAAATCGTAGTACAGATTCTACTAATGGACATAGACTCCTCACTGGTCCTAATAACTTTGGAGGCGGAGTGTTAGCTGATGTTACCATTAATAGTGGTGCATATTTAACTGCGACAGTAGATAATACACACTACTTTGCACAATCTGGTTCAATAAGTGCTGATAGAGTGTATCAAGAAATAGGGTTTAGAATTGAAAATAGAGGACATTCTAGTTCAAATAAAACAGAATATACGATTGTTTTACCAGAAGATGTGACATATGTATCTACAAAAAATGCTACTGGAAAATTTAATGCAGCAACTAAAAAGTTAACAGTTAAAATAGATCGACTTGAAGCAGGAGCAAGTAAAAATATTTCTATAGGATTATCCTTACCAACTGATCGACCAATTGAAAAAGAATTCTTCGGACATTTGACTTATGTTACAGATGGTATAAATATGAATAGGTTAAGTGATTCTAAAGATTTTGGACGTAATGATGGTGATCACTATACAAGATACGGTGTGCATAATGAATTTGTAAGTGTTGATTCTGCTATGCGACAAGGAGATATTGTATTAGATAAACAAACCATTACAGTTAAAATGTATAAGCAACATTTGAGAGATAAAGTAACAGAAATTGAGGATGATTTAGCAAATCTTGATCAAAACGATAATTCACCTGAAGTATGGGAAGCAATGCAAGTGGTACTTAGAAAAGCTAAAGAAGTATTAGCTGAAACAGATGAGATGCCTATAAGTGAATTGAAAGATCAAGCAACGATTAATAGTATCGATTTAAATTTAGATAAAGCACATGCTAAATTATCATTAGACAAAGTTGCAAAAACTAAAAGAGCGCTTTTTATGGGTAACGATACAGCTACAATTGAAGAAAAAAATGCTGTGATTGAGCAAGTGAATCAAGCACTACAATCTAGTTATACAACGGTTGATCAATCAATGAATTCAAATGATGTATCAACAAATAAAGACACTGGAATTAATGAAATTACAATGATTGATCTCACTCCAACAGTAAAGCAAGCAGCAATTGATGAATTAACTGAAAGAGCAAATGCTAAAAAAGTAGAATTTGATAATAATCCTGATGCAACAGTGGAAGAAAAAGAAGCTGCAAAAGCAACGATTGATAATTTAGTGTCAGAGGCTACAGCAAATATTATGAATGAAACTACAAATAATGGTGTAGCTCAACAAAAAACAAGTGGCATAGATAGTGTGAATGCTGCTACTATAACTCCAACTGTTCGAAGTAATGCTAGAACAGCAATAGATAATATAGCATCTGCAAGAAAAGTTGAAATAGATAAGGATAATAATGCAACTTTAGAAGAAAAAAACGCAGCCAAAACTGAAATAGACAATTTGGTAGCTAGAGCAAAAGCAGATATTAACAGTCTAAATCACAATAATGAAATTGAAATATTAAAAGAAAACAAAGTAAACGAGATATCACAAGTAGAAGCGCATCCAGTAAAGAAAAATGCTGCTGCACAAGCAATTGATCAAGCCGCTATAGCTAAAAAACAAGAAATTGATTTAATAGAAGATGCGACTATAGAAGAAAAAGAAGTCGCAAAGGCAAAAGTAGATAAAATAGTAACCGAAGCTAAAAATAACATTCACCAAGCAACTACTAATTCAAGGGTAGATAATGCACAAAATGAAGGAATAAATGCAATTAATGCAGTTATTCCAGAAGTAGTTAAAAAATCAGATGCAAGAGATACAATCGATGAGGTAGCCCGAATTAAAAAAGCAGCAATTGATCAAACACCTGATGCAACAGTAGAAGAAAAAGAGGCAGCAATAGCGAAAATAGATCAAGAGGTTACTAAGGCTAAGGAACAAATTCATCAAGCACTAAAAAATGAAAATGTAGATACTGCTAAAACAAATGGTACGAATTTTATTAATGCAATCCAACCAGAAATTACGAAAAAAATGAAAGCAAGAGAGACAATTGATGAAGTAGCTAGAGCTAAGAAAGAAGCAATTGATCGAATTCAGGATGCCACAACAGAAGAAAAAGAAGCTGCAAAAGCGAAAGTAGACCAAGCGGTAACGGAAGCTAAAGCTCATATCAATGAAGCAATAAATAATTCAGGTGTGGATGAAGCAAAAACAAATGGTACAACTACAATCAATGCAATCCAACCAGAAGTAATCAAAAAATCAGAAGCAAGACAAGCAATTGATGATATTGCAAGAGCTAAAAAAGAAGCAATTGATCAAACACCAGATGCGACAACAG
>NZ_KV821140.1:0-263 GCF_001815595.1 Staphylococcus sp. HMSC070D05
AGGCGCTCTCCCAGCTGAGCTAAGCCCCCATATTTTCAAAGAAGTCGGGAAGACAGGATTCGAACCTGCGACCCCTTGGTCCCAAACCAAGTGCTCTACCAAGCTGAGCTACTTCCCGTATATTAAATTGATGATTTTAAATGGCGCGCCCGATAGGAGTCGAACCCATAACCTCTTGATCCGTAGTCAAACGCTCTATCCAGTTGAGCTACGGGCGCTATATTCAAATTGGTGCCGAGGACCGGAATCGAACCGGTACGGTG
>NZ_KV821141.1:0-6985 GCF_001815595.1 Staphylococcus sp. HMSC070D05
TATAACTATGCGGTTTCTAGCTTGTTGTTTTTATTTTAGACCAACTTTTAGGAGCACATCAAAAAGTGGGTTGGCTTCTTTTTTGCATAAAAAAACCACTCTTAACATAGCTTATGTCGAACTAAGTAAGAGTGGTGATGTAAAATAAATAAGGAGCAAAATATTATAACGAAATATTCTGCTAATTAAATTATATCCTTTACAAATAAAGAGAAACATTTTTTTATCATTTTAATAATTAATTAGATTTAAGTATAAAAAATATTATTTTTTATTTCAATATTATAGATAATTAAATTTTATTGTGCAATAATAAGTAATGAGATTGCCTAAATGACAACCCTTGACTTAGTATTTTTCTTCTATTATAAATACCATATACCTAAATACCATTATTACTTAGGTAATCTCAACATTTGAAATTCATTTAAATGATATAGATCTTTAGGGGCATAAAGCCCCTTTTTTTATACGAAAAAAACTCCCTGGTATACGACGAGTAAGACTAAAGTAATGCTAACTATGATGTTGCTCTATTTGATTATCTTACTCCAATTAATACACACATAGGTTATCATATATAACTACAAATATTTATAATGGTAGCTGCATAAATAATTCGTTCAGTCATGTATAAAATAAAGTAAATTGAAAAAGTGGAAAGACAACTTTAAATGATGTCTTTCCACTTTGTTGAGAATAGAAAATATAAGGAATTAGATATTTAAATAATGTGAAGAAATAAAATTAATGAGATACCCCATTAATGCTAATATACCAAGTGATACAAATAATGCAGAAAATCCTCTGCTAATTGTTTTATAAGCGAGTCCTTCATTTTGTGCTAAGAAGAAACTTAATGTAAATAATCCAATTCCGATTCCAAATAAAATAAAAATAACGATTAACATGAATATATCCTTTCATTTTTAGTAATGATATGATGAATATCATTGTTAAAATTACTCAATAGCATATCACAAAGATATGTTATAGAATTTGATGAATCAGTTCATTCATTTTTTTAAGTGAAGGTTGTAATCACTGTATTATCTATTAATTAAACCACTTATAGATATAAAAGCAATAAGGCAAATTTTTTATTATTTTTCAATACATCTCTTTCATTTTTTAGGGATTTGATGAATAATTTTGACTTCTAAGCAACATTTAATATGGAATAATAGGTAAATCAAGACACTTTAGCATGAATTATATCAACTTAGGCAGAAATCTCTCATAAATTAAAATATTTACTAAACTATTAGCTGTAAATATATTTAAGGAGATGAAAATCATGTTAGATATCTTTAGTTTCATTAAAAAAGTATATGATTTAGTAAGCGGTATACTTGTAAATGGTGAACCAAGAAATTAATTAATCGTTTCCCCCTAATCGAATTGAATATATATTTTCATTAATGAATACGATTAAAGCACGCTTTTTATTTAGATATAGTTACTAAATAAGAAGCGTGTTTCTTAATATGTAAATTAAAGTATAACGAATTAACATTTAGGTATTAAAAGTAAACGATTAAGGAATTGTGCACAATCTTTTGAATTTTTATGATAAAGTTAAGACACATTAAATAAGAGGTGATGACAATGACTGAAGTTAAATATTCAAACAAGGAAATTGAAATAATTTCTGATTTTCATAAGAAAAAACATCGTGATACATGTTGTATAGCACCTAAAATTAAATATCATGAAGATAAATTTGTATTTTCTCCAGTTTCTGACGATACTGAAACATCAAATATTAAAACATTTATTACAGAATGCAAAAACTGTGGAAAAGTAGAATTTTTTAATATCGCACCTGTAAGATTATAGATATATAATGAAACGTGAAACGAAAAGTTGATACATGTCAACTTGTTGTAGACAATAAAAATGAAGTGATGTATGCTATTCTTAGAGACTATTCCCTTACACGTAGTCTCATTTCCGTTGAGGCATGGTAATGCCAAAGTTATTCAAAACTAGTTTTATATATTCTTAGTTGAGTCATACCTAGAGAGGTATGGCTTTTTTTATAAATGTATGCTAAGCAGTTCTTTTACTATACTTAAAAGAACAATGTATATTACAATGAAATACGAAATAAGGAGTGTATATATATGGAATGGATATTATTTGATAAAGATGGTACATTAATTGAATTTGATCATAGTTGGGAAAAAATTGGCGTACGCCTGGTAAATAGTTTCCTAGACACGTTTCCTGTAGCGAATAAAGAAGCAACGCTTCGCAAACTAGGCGTTGTTAAAGATACGATTAGTCCAGATTCTGTTATGGGTTCAGGCTCGTTAGATGAAATTGTTCATGCGTTTAATGACGAATCAGGTAAAGATGTTTCTAAATGGACGCGTGATACAAGTCAAGCATTAGTAGATAGTCGTGAACCAGAAAATAACTGGATAGATGGCGTTTATGATATGATTCAATCATTACGATATGAAGGCTATAAAATTGGTATTGTGACTAGTGACTCTGAAAAAGGAGTGACACAATTTTTAGAAGAAACACATTCTAAAGATGCGTTTGATTTAGTCATTTCTACTGAAGCGCATGCGGCTGAAAAACCCAATCCTGAAGTACTTAAGCCACTTTTTGATCATTATGATGTTAAACCGGAAGATGTAGCCATTGTAGGTGACACAAATAATGATATGAAGACTAAAGTGAATGCAAAATTAGGTCTAGCCATTGGTGTATTAAGTGGTATCGCAAAAAAAGAGGAACTTGTGGATGCTGATTACGTAATTGAAACAGCTGTGAGTGTACCAGAAGTATTAAAAAAATATACACAAAATAATTAAACAAAAAGAGATTAAAGTATCAATGGTTATTTCTATATTTATAACATATTGGCAGCCAAGGACTAAATTAAACATGTATTTATATTCATGTTTAATTCTAGTCCTTCTTGCCTAGATGAGACAGTAAAGTCTGTCTCTTTTTTTATCGATGATCTACATTTCGATATGTTTGAATAATATGTGCAATTTTGTCGATAATTGGATCTAAAGAGTCGGGGTTTTCGTGAATATCATATTCATTAATATTCACTCTTACGATTGGACAAGCATTAAAATTGTTAATCCAATTTTCATAGCGTTTAAACAACTTTTTCCAATATACCGGATCAGTATTCATTTCCATATCGCGGCCACGTTGATGAATACGGTCGATTACTTCATCATAATCACAATCTAAATAAATTAAAACGTCTGGTTTAGGGAAATAGGGCGTCATAACCATTGCTTCAAATAATTCCGAGTAAGTTTTAAAATCTTCTTTACTCATTGTTCCTTGTTCTTCATGCATTTTTGCGAAAATATCAACATCTTCATAAATAGAACGATCTTGTATAAAGCCTCCTCCGTATTCAAACATGCGTTTTTGTTCTTTAAAACGTTCAGCTAAAAAATAAATTTGCAGATGGAAACTCCAACGTTCAAAATCATTATAGAATTTATCTAAGTAGGGGTTATGGTCTACATTTTCAAATGAAGTTCTGAAATTGAGTTTATCAGCAAGCGCTTGGGTTAATGTAGATTTTCCTACGCCTACCGTTCCAGCAATTGTAATAATTGCATTTTGAGGGATACCGTAATTATTCATATGTTATATCTCCTATCATGGGTTTAATTTGGTTTAAAATCAATTGATAATCTGATTCATTTTGTACAAAATCTAAATCAGAAGTGTCGATTAAAATCACATTAACACCTTCGTTTTTTAATGTTTCATAAAATGATAAATAATCCTTTTTTAAATTAAGTAAGTAGCTATCTTCAATTTGATGTTCAAAGCTACGGTTACGTTTAGCAATGCGACGTTTCAGTACATCTAAATCAGCATCTAAAAAGATGATCATATTAGGTAATTCAAGATCTTCAGTTAAAATATTGAAAATACGATTGAATTTATCAAATTCTGATTCGTTAAGTGTATTGCGCGCAAATATTCTATTTTTATAAATATGGTAATCACTTACCACACCTTGATTAATTTTTGCAATATCTTGTGCTTGTTTATAACGATTACAAAGGAAGAACATTTCAGTTTGAAAACTCCATTTTGAAATATCATCATAAAAATCAGAGAGAAAGGGGTTTTCATTAATAATTTCATTTTCTTCATAATAATTAAAGGTTTGGCTAATTTTATGAGTAAGAGACGATTTGCCAACGCCAATCGGACCTTCTATTGCAATAAATGGTTTATTCATAATTACATCTCCAAATGTTAAAATAGACATTGAGTATTTTATCATAAGTAAGGGATGACACATATGACAAATGATGAAATTTACATGAAATGTGCAATTGAAGAAGCGAAAAAAGCTCGACAGCTTGGTGAAGTTCCAATCGGAGCAGTGATAGTTAAAGATAACGACATTATTTCACGTGCCCATAATTTAAGAGAAACATTACAACAGCCTACTGCTCATGCTGAACACTTAGCAATAGAACGGGCAGCTAAAGTCATAGGAAGTTGGCGTTTAGAAGATTGTACATTATATGTCACATTAGAACCCTGTGTCATGTGTGCCGGCACGATTGTAATGAGTCGTATACCACGAGTTGTATATGGTGCGATGGATCCTAAAGGAGGATGCAGTGGCAGTTTAATGGATTTACTACAACAGCCACAATTTAATCATCGTGCAATTGTTGAACAGGGTGTGTTAGAAGAAGAGTGTAGCAATTTATTGAGACAATTTTTCCGTGATTTAAGAGCTAAGAAAGTTAAAAGAAACACATCACCGTACAAAAGATAATAAATTTGTTAAAATAGGAACGATAAAACAAATTTAAATTTTGTAATTGTGTTCACTGAATATGTATGTTCTAAAATATAATAGCTGTAAGTTTAGCTAATGAAATGAGGTAACGGCATGATTAAACTGATTGCAACAGATATGGATGGGACACTGTTAAATGCAGCACATGAAATTTCAGAAGAAAATATTAACGCGATTAAATATGCTCAATCAAAAGGGATTACAGTAGTCATTGCAACGGGTCGTGCGTTTTATGAAGCAAGTACACCTATGGCTGAAACAGATTTAAAAGTGCCTTATATTTGTTTAAATGGTGCAGAAGTACGTGATGAATCATTCAATATTATGAAGACCTCTCATTTAAATCATGAATTAGTAGAACGAATTAAAGCGATTCTTGATCGAGAAGACGTGTACTATCAAGTGTATACGAATAGAGGTATTTATACTGAAGACCCAACACGTGATTTAGATATCTATTTAGATATCGCAAGAAATGCAGGCCAACAAGGCGATGTTGAAAAAATTAAAGCAGGGATTCAACAACGCATTGATAACGGGACACTTAAAATTGTTGATAACTATAAAGATATTGAAGATATTCCGGGTGAACTGATTATGAAAGTATTGGCGTTTAATCCAGATCTTGAAAAAATTGAACGTATTGGAAAAGAATTATCCGCTATATCAAGTCTCGCTGTTTCATCATCATCACGTGGTAATTTAGAAATTACACATTCAGATGCTCAAAAAGGAATTGCATTAGAAACGATTGCTAATCAACTTCATATTGACTTACAAGATGTCATGGCGTTAGGAGACAATTTAAATGATGTATCCATGCTTGAACGCGTAGGTTATCCTGTTGCGATGGATAATGCGATGCCCGAAGTGAAAGCTATAGCTAAATTGGTTACAGATACCAATGAACATAGTGGTGTAGGTAAAGCAATTATGAAAGTTTTAACTGAAGAGAAATAAAATAATATTGAAGAGGTGTTAGAACAAAATGAAAGGACTTATCGTAGTAGGAAGTGCACAAGTAGGTTCACATACCAACGCACTAGCTAAATACTTAACAGGACAATTCGATAATCATGATGTCGACGTAGATATTTTTGATTTAGCTGAAAGACCATTAAATCAACTTGATTTTTCAGGCACAACACATTCAACAGAGGAAATTAAAGCGAATACAAAAGCGTTCCAGGACAAAGCAATGGAAGCGGATTTCCTAATTTTTGGTACGCCAAATTATCATGGTTCATACTCAGGCATTTTAAAAAATGCGTTAGATCACATTAATATGGATTATGTCAAAATGAAACCAGTGGGCTTAATTGGTAACAGTGGAGGTATCGTAAGTTCAGAACCACTCTCACATTTACGTGTCATTGTTCGTAGTTTATTAGGTATTGCTGTACCTACACAAATTGCGACACACGATTCGGACTATGCAAAATTAGAAGATGGTACACTGTATTTAAATGACGAAGAATTCCAATTACGTGCAAAATTATTTGTTGATCAAATCGTATCATTTGTCAATAACAGTCCGTACGAACATTTAAAATAAATTATAATAATGTTAAAAAACACATTTATAAAGGAAGAAACGAGTTTAAAGAGCGATAGATATCGCTCTTTTTTTATTTAACGAGAAAGATTGTATATCATTTGGAGATAATTATCACTTGTTCAGTTGAAGTGATTTAAAAAGATTAAAGGTACCTATCTATTGTATGACCTAATATTTATTTTTTTATTGTAAAAATTTTAAAAAGTATTGTGTTAAATGATAAAATGCACTATGCTAGAAGTGTATTTACATATAATATTATATGTAGTTTACATTTTGAAATGTGAATAATTTAATTATTAGGAGGTAAATATGAGTAAAAGAAGACAAGGTCCTATTAACAAGAGATTGGATTTTATTTCTAATAAGTTAAATAAGTACTCCATAAGAAAATTCACTGTAGGAACAGCTTCAATATTAGTTGGTGCTACATTGATTTTTGGTCACGCTGACGATGAGGCAAAAGCAGCTGAAGAAAATCATATGGAAAATACTTCTCTAAATAGTATAGAGAATGATAACGACAAAAATAATCAAAAAATTGACTCATCTAATGAAACTGCTACAACATCAACAGAAGAAAATACAGAAGATGTAACAACAAAAGA
>NZ_KV821142.1:0-5104 GCF_001815595.1 Staphylococcus sp. HMSC070D05
AAGAGATACAAGAAGCTAAAAAAGAAGCAATTACTAAAGATAAAAAACAAAAAGAAACAGATGCACTTGCTGCACAACGTCGAACAATTCAGAATGAATCAGAAACAAGTCAATTATCTAATCCAGCAAAAAGTCATCAAACTCAAAACAGCGAAAATGAGTCACAAGCTTCTAAAATTGCATCGGCAGCTAGAACTAAGCAAGCTAAGTTAAAAGATAATAAAGATGTAGCTAATAATACTCGAAAATTATTTGAAGAGACGCCAGTAACATCTTCTAAATATGATAAAGTGCCTAATTTGATAACTAAAAATCATAAGTCATTTAATAAAGATGAAGAAATAACAAAAAATAAACAAACTCATCATGATGCTAAATTTGAAAAGGGAGTTATTACTCACCAACATCAACCATCTCAATCAAATTCAAATCAAAAAAATAAAACCCGTAATCAAAAACGTAAAAATCAGAATCGCAAAAATCAAAATAAAAACAAAACGCCAAAGCAACACCAAAGAGCTGAAAAAGCGAATAGTAAAATAGAAAAACGTACATTTAATGATTAATATTTTTTAAAGAGCAGTGTAATATTTTACATTGCTCTTTTAATTCTTTATATAGTATTACTAATTTTAATAATTCAGAAATATTAGAAAATTTATCTGGTTTATAGTTGAAGATTTTTAATGTAATTGTTAGAATACTATCTAAATACAATTATTTTACCGCTTTAAAGTAATATAATTCAGTATAGTAAAATTTATTGAGGTGAGTATGAATGTCTACAAAGTTAGAACAATACAGGGAAGAGATAATTTCAATTAATAATCAAATTCTAGACTTATTATCAAAAAGAGGGGAATTAGCTCAAAAAATAGGAGAAGAAAAAATTAAGCAAGGTACTAAAGTTTATGACCCTCAACGAGAAAAAGAAATGATTAATGACTTAATGGATCGTAATAATGGACCATTTAATGATAATGTAATTAAACAATTGTTTAAAGAAATCTTTAAAGCGTCTACTGATTTACAAAAATCAGAAAATGAAAAACACTTATATGTTTCAAGAAAATTAAAACCAGAAGATACAATTGTAAAATTTGATAACGGTGGAGTTATTGGTGATGGAAATAAATCATTTGTATTTGGTCCATGTTCTGTTGAATCTCAAGAACAGGTTGATACAGTAGCTCGTGATTTACAAGCTAAAGGTGAGAAATTCATTAGAGGCGGTGCATTTAAACCAAGAACATCACCATACGATTTCCAAGGATTAGGAATTGAAGGGCTTAAAATATTGAAAAATGTTAAAGATAAATTCAATCTTAATGTTGTTAGTGAAATTGTAAATCCAGCTGATTTCGAAATTGCTGATGAATACTTAGATGTCTTCCAAATTGGTGCAAGAAATATGCAAAATTTTGAATTACTTAAAGAAGCTGGACGTACAAATAAGCCAATCTTGTTAAAACGCGGTTTATCAGCTACTATTGAAGAATTTACATTTGCAGCTGAATACATTGCTTCTCAAGGTAATAAAAATATTATTCTATGTGAACGTGGTATTCGTACTTATGAAAAAGCAACTCGTAATACACTTGATATTTCTGCCGTACCTATCTTAAAACAAGGTACTCACTTACCAGTAATGGTAGATGTTACACATAGTACAGGACGTAAGGATATTATGTTACCAACTGCAAAAGCAGCACTTGCAGTGGGTGCAGACGGAGTAATGGCAGAAGTACATCCTGATCCATCAGTAGCTTTAAGTGATAGTGGTCAACAAATGGATTTAAATGAATTTGATAAATTTTATAATGAATTAAAGCCATTAGCTGACATGTACAATTCTAAACAACTTAAATAAAACATCATACTTTAATTTAATAGCTATTCATTTGACTAACATATAGGGCAATATAGAAAATTTATATTTAATTTCTATATTGTTCTTTTTTAGTTAAAACGAATAGTTTTATTTTGTTTTTATTAAATCTATTAACTAAAATTTGACACAATTGTGAATATAAGTGTTATATATTTGACACATTACCAATTTATGATAAACTTTGAAAATGAAATGAAAACACGTTACAATAATAAATGAAACGCTTACAAGGAGGAAATTATGACGGTAACTATATATGATGTAGCTAGAGAAGCTCGTGTATCTATGGCAACTGTATCACGAGTAGTTAATGGCAATCAAAATGTAAAACCAGAAACACGTAAAAAAGTAAATGATGTTATTCAAAGATTAAATTATAGACCCAATGCTGTTGCAAGAGGACTAGCTAGTAAACGTACAACTACAGTAGGCGTTATTATACCAGATATCTCTAATATTTATTATTCTCAACTTGCTAGAGGTATTGAAGATATTGCAACAATGTATAAGTATCACTCTATCATTTCTAATTCAGACAATGATCCAGAAAAAGAAAAAGAAATTTTTAACAATTTGTTAAGTAAACAAGTAGATGGCATTATCTTTTTAGGTGGTACAATTTCTGATGAAATCAAAGATTTAATTAATCATTCTTCAGTTCCAGTAGTAGTATCTGGAACAAATGGGAAAGATGCTAATATCGCATCTGTTAATATCGATTTTGCTAAAGCTGCTAGAGAAGTTACAGAACAACTTATTAAAACAGGCGCAAAAGATTTTGTACTTGTAAGTGGAGATTATTCTAAAAAGGCTCAAGAAGATGTACTAAGTGGTTTAAAAGATGCTTTAAATAAACATCAATTAAAATTAAATAACACTATAAAATTATCAGGTTCAGAAAGCTACAAAGATGGAGTGAATGTCTTTGAAGAATTAAAAAATAATTTGCCTGATGCTATATTATCTATTAGTGATGAACAAGCAATTGGTATTTTACATAGTGCTCTTGATGCTGGAATAAAAGTTCCAGAAGAACTACAAATCGTTAGTTTTAATAATACGCGTTTGGTAGAAATGGTTAGACCTAAACTATCTAGTGTCATTCAACCATTATATGACATCGGAGCGGTAGGTATGCGTCTTCTTACTAAATTTATGAATGAAGAAGACATTGCAGAACCTAATGTAGTTTTGCCACATAGAATTGAATATCGAAATACTACAAAATAGAGTAATGTTAAAAAAGGATAAAATTTTTGATTTTATCCTTTTTTAATATATATATAGATTATTATAATTTAATTATGTAACCCTTTTAACATTTCTAAATTTATTTTAATTAGAATCAAATACTTTTGTAAACGCTATCAAGTGTTCGACATATATTTGTTTGTTAGTTATTATAAAGTAGTAAGAAGATTTAGTTTTTTCTAAATATCTTATTACATAAAATTTATTTTAAACAAGGGGTTGAAATAATTTGGCACATTTATCAGATTTAGATATTGCTAATCAATCAGAATTAAAACCAATTGGAGACATTGCAAAAAAAGCGGGAATACCTGAACTTGCTTTAGAGCAATATGGACACTACAAAGCTAAAATTGATATTAATCAAATTCAATCAAAAGAAGAGAAAGGTAAAGTTGTCTTAGTAACTGCAATGAGTCCTACACCAGCTGGTGAAGGTAAATCAACTGTCACAGTAGGCTTAGCTGATGCATTTAATGAGTTAAATAAAAATGTTATGGTCGCTTTACGTGAACCTGCTTTAGGACCAACTTTCGGAATTAAAGGTGGTGCTACTGGTGGGGGATATGCGCAGGTTTTACCTATGGAAGATATTAATTTACACTTTAACGGTGATTTCCATGCAATTACAACAGCGAATAATGCATTATCAGCATTTATAGACAATCACATTCATCAAGGTAATGATTTAGCAATTGATGTACGTCGTGTTGAATGGAAACGCGTACTTGATATGAATGATCGTGCATTACGTAATGTCATCGTTGGGTTAGGTGGACCAACTAACGGTGTTCCACGTGAAGATGGTTTCAATATTACTGTAGCATCTGAAATAATGGCAATTTTATGTTTAGCTCGTAATATTAATGATTTAAAAGAAAAAATGAGTCGTATTACAGTTGGTTATACTCGTGAACGTAAACCAATTACTGTTGCAGACTTAAAAGTTGAAGGCGCCCTTGCAATGATCCTTAAAGATGCAATTAAACCTAATTTAGTACAAACTATTGAAGGAACACCAGCACTTGTACATGGGGGACCATTTGCTAATATTGCTCATGGTTGTAACTCGATTTTAGCAACTGAAACTGCACGTGATTTAGCAGATATTGTTGTTACAGAAGCAGGATTTGGTTCAGATTTAGGTGCTGAAAAATTTATAGACATCAAAGCACGTGAAGCAGGCTTTGAACCTTCTGCAGTTGTCCTAGTAGCTACTGTTCGTGCATTAAAAATGCATGGAGGTGTTGCTAAAGATAATCTAAAAGAAGAAAATATTGAAGCAGTTAAATCTGGTATTGTTAATTTAGAGCGTCACGTTAATAATATTAGAAAATTTGGAATAGAACCTGTAGTTGCTTTAAATGCGTTTGTACATGACACTGAAGACGAAACTGAAGCAGTTAAAGCTTGGGCTAAAGAAAATAATGTACGAATTGCTTTAACAGAAGTATGGGAGAAAGGTGGTAAAGGTGGCGTTGACCTTGCTAATCAAGTTCTTGAAGTCATCGATCAACCACAAGAATTTAAATTCTTGTATGATTTAGATCAATCATTAGAAGAAAAAATTGAAACAATTGTAAAAGAAATCTATGGTGGTTCTTCAGTAACGTTTAGTAAAAAAGCAAAAAAGCAATTAAAAGAATTTACCGACAATGGATGGGGAAAATATCCAATCTGTATGGCCAAAACACAATACTCATTTAGTGATGATGCAACCGCTTTAGGCGCACCAACTGATTTTGATATAACTATCAGAGAATTAGAAGCTAAAACAGGTGCTGGATTTATTGTTGCATTAACTGGTGCAATTATGACAATGCCAGGATTACCTAAAAAACCAGCGGCATTAAACATGGATGTCACTGATGAAGGTCATGCAGTAGGATTATTCTAATTTAGATTAAAGAAAAAAGCGTTTGAGACTTTTACTGGACTGACCCCAATTAGTGGGAATGATAT
>NZ_KV821143.1:0-540 GCF_001815595.1 Staphylococcus sp. HMSC070D05
ATGCGGAAGATTATATAATCTTCCGCATTAACAATGTAAATTCTAATATATAGAAGAAAGAAGGATGAAAATTGTATTATAAAGGAAAAGAATTTTTCACTTCTAAAGATTTAGCTTTATGTGTTATCGGAGGAAAGTGGAAGATCCCTATAATTTTTCATTTACTTCAAGACAAAGTATTGAGATTAAGTGAGCTACAAAAAAAGTTGCCGCATGTCAATCAAAGGATGCTAATAAGACAACTTAGAGAATTAGAAGAGGACCAAATTATTGAAAGACATATTTATTCTGTAGTTCCCCCAAAAGTGGAGTATAAGCTGACATCTATAGGCTACAAGCTAGATAAGGTGGTTTATGCAATATGCGAATGGGGTGATTTATTCAAGGATGAAATAATACATTAAAAAGTTCTGGTGCAAATTAAAAATAAAGTTAACTACTCTCTTATAATGTAAGTATTCAATTAGCTGACTAACATGTATTAATTTCGCCGTTCTATGAAATTAAGGGTTCTGTTGCAAAGTTAGAAAAATATAGCTA
>NZ_KV821144.1:0-1142 GCF_001815595.1 Staphylococcus sp. HMSC070D05
ACATGATAAATTAGTGGTTAGCTATATTTTTTACTTTGCAACAGAACCTGTAAATGCCTTGGGAAATTTTTCATTTATTTACTTTGAGTATTAGACGCTGATTAAACATTAAATTATCTTTTTTAGAATTTTGTTTAAAAAAATATGATATCAATCATTAACACCAATTTCATTAAATTGATAAAACAAGTTATAATATAGGTGAAGACTTTTTAATAATAAAAATAGGAGTTCAAAAATGACAAAAAAAATGGTGATTATATCATTCGGCAGGATTTTACTTATTATAATTGGGGCACTTATTACAGCATATGGTTTGGAATCTATATTAATCCCAAATAACGTTTCTGACGGAGGAGTCACAGGGATTAGTATTGTAGGTTCCACTTTGTTTGGTTTACCTTTAGGAATATTAATAGGAATAATCAATTTACCATTTATATGGTTAGGTTATAAACAAATCGGACGTAAGTTTGCTATATTTTCAATAATAGGTATCTTATCATTATCTATATTCACTTCGATTATGCATCATGTACCAACAATTATTGAAGGTGATTCACTACTTATTACTGTAGTTGGTGGAGTTGTTATTGGATTAGGCATGGGTCTTGCCCTTAGAAATGGTGGGGCATTAGATGGTATAGATATGTTAGCCGTTTTATTATCTAGAAAGTTACCTTTCGGAACAAGTGATTTAATTTTATTTCTCAATACATTCGTATTTATACTTGTTTCTACTGTTTTTGGCTTTAAAGGTGCCATTTTATCAGCGCTCGCATATTTTATTGCTTCAAAAGTTATACATATTATTGAAGAAGGACTAAGTGGTTCGAAAACGTTTAAAATTATTACAAAAGATTATGACATTATGAATAAAGAAATTAAAGAAAGACTGGGAAGGTATTGCACATTTACAAAAGTGACTATTGATGAAGAAAATAATTCATTTGTAGAAATTTCTTGTGTTATTAATAAACTCGAAGAACAAAAACTTAAAGAAATTATAAATGATGTAGACCCAGACGCATTTATCGCAATATATGATACAGCAGAAGTTAAGGCTGGAAATATGAAAAAATCAGATATATATTAAAATTACGATAAATAAAAAGGTTCTGTTGCAAAGTAAAAAAATATAG
>NZ_KV821145.1:0-23376 GCF_001815595.1 Staphylococcus sp. HMSC070D05
GGCTAATTTGTTAGGAATTATGTCCCACCCTCATACTTATTTTTTAGTTATGAAAGTTTTCAACAATAGTATTAACTTGAGCTTCAGATAGAGGGTGTTTAGATAATTCAATAGCATTATTAATCACAGATTCTAAAGAAGATTTAGTAGATACTGTATCAATATATTTCTCTCTTTCATCGGCACCTTCAATTATATTAACACTACCATCACTAAAATAAATGACACCAATACTTTGAATTTTATGATTAAAATATTTTTCAATGCCATCTTTTAAGGTTTTTGCATTAATAGCAGCTTGTTCATAAGGATCATGTTGATAAAATTCATAGATGACTCGATTGTTTTGAATTTTTTCAACAAAAGTATATATTTCATTACGACTTGAATCGAATTGATTATGATATTGTTTACTAATATAATGACCTACAATTTGTTCTACACTTTGATTATCTCCCTCTAAGTAATCAGAAGTAGGTAAATCAAAGTGATAAAATGTTTTTTGTTTCCAACTTTTAACGTCAATATTAATCAGACCTACGTCAGACACAACTATATAGTCAAATGTTCTTGCATACTCAAACAGTGGATGTTTAGTAGCTAAATTACTAGTCGTAATGATATTATAATATTTTAATTTTCCTGAATCTTTAAAACGGTCTAAGATATCTTGTAATTCACGTTTAGCATTACGTTTTGAATGAGGACTAATCTCGTTATTAGAACTTAATATTTTATTTTTAAGTTCTAAATTTTCTTTACTAAGTAAAGAATTTTTAGAGACCATTTGATTTTTAGCGTAAACTTCAGTATCTATTCTATCCTGCATGTATCTTTGATTGAGTACAAAAGCAAGTATAAGAATAACAATAATAATAATCAGTATAACCGTATGTGTCATATTCTCACCTCCTGTTTAATATTTGTAAATTAGAAGATTAATGATTAAATTAATTTTCTATAGAAATCAATAATTAATTATAAACAAAATATATTTATTGTTCAATAAACAAAAAATGATAATTTAAGTTGAAAAAGAACGTAATAACGGGATATAATTTATTCATTATTATAAATATAAAATTGTATAAAATTTTATCTTCCAACCTAAAGAAGAGTTAGAAGATTTACAAATTTTTCACAAATTAAAAATTGAAAACATTAAATTGTGTCTGTATAATTAACTTATGAAAGCGTTTCCTTTAAGGAGGACAGTTGTATGTCTCATCACCAAAATCATGTAGAAGAACTAGTTGGAATATTAAAAAATCAATGCCGTACAGCATTCAAATTTCACGGTGAAGTTGCTATTCAACTATTTTTAAATGAACTTTTTGAATTACCTTCGAAAGTCGATATTTGTGTAGAAAGAAAACGAATCGTAGAGGTTTTAAAAGTTATTCCTTTAGCTTATACATTTAAATATTATGATATGTCCAATCATAACATGGATAAAGATCATTTAGATATTCCATCTATTTCTCATATAAACGTTGTTACTAATAATAAGGTTATTTTAAGAATTTTTATTTATGATGTTATAAATGAGGAATGGCTATTTAGACTAAACACTAATATCCGACTACCTAAAAATAGTATTTATTTTCATTCATTAACTTGGGATGTTGATTATATCAAACCTGAAATCGTATTAATGTATGATTTACTAGATTATCAACAAAGCAATTCAAATTATAAGTCAGTTTTAGATGCTCTAAGCTATTATCAGTTTGTGATTTTAAAAATGGTAGTGGGAGAACATAAAATTAAAAAAGCACTTACACAAAAAGTTTAATATAAAAAATCTGAGACAAAATAGATGTCTCAGATTTTTTTATGTAATTGTTATTTAGGACATAAATTTTTTAAGCATACACCATGATAGCAATACTCATAAGTTGATAACACAGCTTTATCTGCATGTTCTCTTGAAATACCAAACATCATAGAAATTTCAGAAGCACCCTGATTAATCATTTTTAGATTGATATTGGATTCTGCTAGAGCATGTGTGATTTTGTTAGCAGTTCCGACAGATTGAGCCATTCCTTCACCAACAATCATTAAAATAGCAAGGTCATGGTCAACGCTTAATTCATCTATATCACATTTTTTTCTAATCGTACTCAATACTTCATTCTCTTTGTCTTTAATTTGATTAGAACGCATTATGATACTAATGTTATCAATACCTGATGGCATATGATCGAAAGAGATATGATAGTCTTCTAATATTTCTAAAATTCTTCTTGTAAAACCAATCTGTCTATTCATTAAGTATTTCTTAATATTTATAACTGTGAAATCTTTATCGCAACTAATGCCAATAATTTGATTTTTATTTGTGACTTCACGATTATGGCGAATAAAGGTTCCTTTGTCCTCTGGATGATTTGTGTTTTTAATTACTACGGGTATTCTATGTTTATATAAAGGCTGTAATGCTTCATCGTGAAATACACTAAAGCCGGCATATGATAACTCACGCATTTCTTTATATGTAATTTCTTCAATAAGTTCAGGATTTTTAATTACATTTGGATTTGCCTTAAAAATACCAGATACATCTGTAAAATTTTCATATAATGATGCTTTAATACCACGCGCTATGATTGCACCTGTGATATCCGAACCGCCTCTCGGAAATGTAACAACGTAGTTATGTTTCGAAACACCAAAGAAACCTGGGATAATAATTTTTCCTTCAATTTCTCTTAATTTATAAATTTTATCATAAGCGTCTTCTAAAATTTGTGCTTGTTGTGGTAAGTCAGTTACTAAGATACCAGCATCTTTTGGTGAGAGATACGTTGTTTTAATGCCTTGGGAATCGTTGTATTTAGCGATAAGTTGAGCATTAAAATTTTCACCACATGATAACAATGCATCGTATAAACGATCATGCTTATCGTTCAATTGTTTAATGATTGTTTCAAGTGTTTCATCTATTGTTTCTAAGAGTGTAGATTCCATATTTAATTCTTCTAAAATATCTGCATAACGTTGAATAATCTCTCTTTTTTTATCTTGATAATCCAATTGATTGATTACTTTTTCATATAAACGAATAAGTAAGTCAGTCGTTTTAACATCATTCTTATGTCGTTTACCAGGTGCAGATACAATAATAATTTTTCTGTCTGGGTCATCATTGACGATATTTAGGACTTTTTTAATTTGTGTTGCATTTGAAACAGAACTTCCACCAAACTTAGCAACTTTCATAAAATTTACCAACCTTTCTAAAAAATCAGAAAATTCTATTTAATTTCCTGATACTACATGATAATATATATCTACATATTCACTTTTTCTTTTAAAAGTCCTATTCAACTAATTTGATTTAATAGTATAATAAATTTAAGTGTTTTTCAATAAAACAATTGTACTTCTCAATAATACAAATGGGAGGAAGATAAAAATTATGAAGGAATTAAACATCGCGTTACTGGGGTTAGGAACAGTAGGCTCAGGTGTAGTAAAAATTATTGAAGAAAATCGACAACAAATTAAAGATACTCTAAATAAAGATATTGTTATTAAACATATTTTAGTAAGAGACACTACTAAAAAAAGACCTATTAATATTAGTCAATATCATTTAACAGAAGACATTAATGAAATTTTAAACGATGATGATATAGATATCGTTATAGAAGTAATGGGAGGAATTGAACCAACTGTTGATTGGTTAAGAGAATCTTTAAAAAGAAAAAAACATGTCATTACAGCAAACAAAGATCTACTTGCTGTGCATTTAGAATTACTAGAGAATCTAGCAGAACAACAAGGTGTAGCCTTAAAATTTGAAGCAAGTGTTGCAGGTGGTATTCCTATTGTTAACGCGATTAATAATGGGTTAAATGCTAATAATATCTCTAAGTTCATGGGGATTTTAAATGGTACATCAAATTTTATTCTTTCAAAAATGACAAGAGAACAAACATCATTTGAAGATGCACTTGCTGAAGCACAGAGATTAGGATTTGCTGAAGCAGATCCTACTGATGATGTAGAAGGTATTGATGCAGCTAGAAAAGTAGTGATTACTTCTTATCTATCATTTAATCAAGTAATTAAGTTAAATGATGTAAAAGTAAAAGGTATTAGTAAAATAACGTTATCTGATATTAATATAGCTGACAAATTAGGTTATAAGATTAAATTAATTGGTAAAAGTACATATCATCATAGCGAAGTTAATGCATCCGTTGAACCAACCTTAATACATAAATCACATCAGCTTGCAGCAGTAGAAAATGAATACAACGCAATTTACGTTATTGGAGATGCTGTAGGGGATACAATGTTTTATGGTAAAGGAGCAGGTAGCTTAGCTACTGGTAGTGCAGTAGTGAGTGATTTATTAAATGTAGCACTCTTCTTTGAGTCAAATTTACATACACTTCCACCTCATTTCGAATTAAAAACAAATAAAACTCGAGAATTAATGGATAATGGTGACGCAATTGCTATTGGAGAAAAATTAAATTTCTATGTTGTCATTCATAGTGATGAATCAATTGATAAATTTAAAGATCGACTTAAATCAGATCTACCATTCCATAAATCACTTCAAATAGAACAACGTGATTCTAGTTCTTATGGAGTTGTGATTATCGGATTAGACCAATCACCTGAATCACTACTTATTAAAGCAAATTACAACATTGAAAAAATTTATCCAGTTGAAGGAGTTTAATAATTATGAAAAGATGGCAAGGTTTAGTAGAAGAATTTAAAAATTATTTACCGGTTAATGAAGATACACCTAAACTTACTTTAAATGAAGGACATACACCACTAATTCACTGTGCTAATATATCAGAAATGCTAGATATTGATTTATATATTAAATATGAGGGGGCTAATCCAACCGGTTCTTTTAAAGATCGGGGAATGGTAATGGCTGTAACAAAAGCGAAAGAACAAGGTAAAAAAGTAGTGATTTGTGCTTCAACAGGAAACACTTCTGCTTCAGCAGCAGCCTATGCCGCACGTGCAGGTTTAAAAGCAATTGTAGTGATTCCCGAAGGAAAGATTGCTTTAGGTAAACTTTCACAAGCGGTCATGTATGGCGCAGAAATCGTCTCAATTGAGGGTAATTTCGATGAAGCATTAGAAATCGTTAAAGAGATTGCACAAAATGATAATGACATTGAATTAGTAAATTCTGTTAATCCATTTAGAATAGAAGGACAAAAAACAGGTGCATTTGAAATTGTTGAGCAACTAGAAGAAGCTCCAGACGTTCTATCAATCCCAGTAGGAAATGCAGGAAACATTACTGCTTATTGGAAAGGCTTTAAAGAGTATCATGAGAAAAAAGGAAGTCGACTTCCTCAATTATTTGGTTTTCAAGCAGAAGGAGCCTCACCAATTGTTCAAAATAAAATCATTAAAAATCCTGAAACAATCGCTACAGCAATCCGTATCGGTAATCCGGCAAGTTGGAAAAAAGCAACTGTTGCGTTAGAAGAATCAGATGGTCTCATTAATAGTGTGACTGATGATGAAATTTTAGAAGCATATCAATTAATGACATCTAAAGAAGGGGTATTTAGTGAACCAGCAAGTAATGCTTCAATTGCCGGTTTAATCAAATTACAACGTGCAGGAAAATTGCCGAAAGGTAAAAAAGTAGTAGCAATATTAACTGGTAGTGGTCTAAAAGATCCAGATACTGCTATCTCAATTTTAGATAATCCAATTCAACCGCTTCCAAACAATAAAGAAAGTATTATCAATTATATTAAAGGAACACTTTAATATGAAGCCATCATTTCATCTAAAAATACCTGCATCAACTGCTAACTTAGGAGTAGGATTTGATTCTATTGGTATGGCAATTAATAAATATTTATACCTATATGTTGAGGAAGCGGAAGGAAGCAACTGGGAATTTAGATATTTAAATGAAGAGTTAGAATCATTACCGAATGATAAAAGTAATTATGTTTATAAAGTTGCACAACAAGTAGCTGAAAAATATAATGTGACTTTACCTAATTTAAAAGTATCGATGAGAAGTGAAATTCCATTAGCAAGAGGATTAGGCTCATCTGCATCCGCTTTAGTTGGAGCATTATATATCGCTAACTACTTCGGTAATATTCAATTATCTAAGTATGAATTACTACAACTAGCTACTGAAATAGAAGGACACCCTGATAATGTAGCACCTACAATTTATGGTGGATTACTCGCAGGATATTATAATCCTGAAACCAAAGAGACAAATGTGGCGCATATTGATATACCTGATGTAGATGTGATTCTTACTATCCCAACATATGAACTCAAAACAGAAGACTCACGTAGGGTACTTCCAGATAATTATTCTCATGAGAAAGCAGTTCAAAATAGTTCGATTAGCAATACAATGATTTGTGCATTAATTCAACATAATTATGACCTTGCTGGAAAAATGATGACCCAAGATGGTTTTCATGAACCTTATCGTCAACACTTGATTCCTGAATTTGAAAAAGTAAAAGTACTATCCCAAAAATATGAAGCTTATGCTACAGTGATTAGTGGAGCAGGTCCAACGATATTGACATTGAGTCGTAAAGAAAAAAGTGGAGAACTTGTTAGAACATTAAAATCAGAAATAATAACTTGCGATTCTGAACTTGCAACAATTAATAATGTAGGCGTTATTGAAGAAGTTGTGTATCCTTCATAAAATTATTGTAAAATAGATAAGAGCAAAAATGAAAGGAGAGCAACTAAGACATGAGTAACTATAAAATGATTGTTATGGATATGGATGACACTTTAATGACAAGTGATAATGTAGTTAGTCCTGAAACCAAAGACTATTTAATTCAACTACAAGAAGAAGGATATAAGATTGTTTTAGCCTCTGGAAGACCAACTGAAGGAATGATTCCAGTAGCTAAAGAATTAAAGTTAGATCATTACCAAAGCTATATCATTAGTTATAATGGTGGTAAAACAATTAACGCTAAAACAGAAGAAATTGAAGTAAGTAAAAGTGTAACTAAAGATAATTTTGATAAAATTACAGATTATTGTCGCGAAAAAGGCTTTTTAACATTAACGTATCAAGACGGACAAATTATCTTTGATACAGAACATGAATATCGTAAAATTGAATCAGAATTAACTGGTCTACCTATGAAACAAGTGGATGATATTAAAGCGTATATTCAGTCTGATGTACCTAAAGCAATGGGCGTTGATTATGAAGAAAATATTTCAAAAGCACGTAACGAATTAAATGGAACATTTAATTCTGATATTGATGTGACGACGAGCAAACCTTTCTTCCTGGAATTCATGGCTAAAGACGTTTCTAAAGGTAATGCAATTAAAGCTTTATGCGAAAAGTTAAATATTTCATTATCAGAAGTGATTTGTTTTGGAGATAGTCTCAATGATCAATCGATGTTTAAAGTTGTAGGATATGCTGTAGCAATGGGAAATGCGAGTGAAGAATTAAAAAAAATTGCAGATAAAGTCACATTAGATAATGATTCTAATGGTATACCAGTAGCACTTAAAGAATTGCTATAAAACATTTATATAAATTAAAAGGAAGCGGAATGAATTCGTATTGAATCAAGTTTCGCTTCCTTTTTTTATTATCATAACTAATTATTTAGCAGTGTGTGTCCAGTCATGTTTACCTTTATTTCTTTTTACATGAGCATAGACTTGATCAGCTGCATAATCTAAATTTGTATATACTGTTATTGTATATGCAGATTGGTTATCGCGAAATGGCTCATCTTGAAATACATCTTTTAAATGTGTAAATAAGTTTTCCATTTGATCATGAGTTAGACTAGGATACTCACGCAATGTGCGTTTCAGTAATTGTCCATTTCTTTCTTCTAAAGATTGTACGACAATAACAAAACGTTCATCGCTCTTTATTACGTCATCAAATAAATTTGTTTGACCTACCATACTCAGTCACCTCTAAGTCGTTATCGTTATACTCATTATACAAAATAAACGACTATTAGAAAATATACATATTGTGTTTAGTAATAAAAACAGGAGTAGAATTGTATTTAATTCTACTCCTAAATAAACGATGATATTAATCATGATAATGATGGGCTGTAAGATCCATATGATCTAATTTTACAAATTTAGTTTTACGAATCAATTTATGGACGATAAAGATAATTGCTAAGACGATTAAAGGCATGATATTAACAAAAAAATCACCTATATTACCATTAAATAAATCACCGATAGAATTACCAAGGTATAAGAAAATTAATGTAGCAAATACAATGATAGGACCTAGAGGGAAAAGTGGTGATTTATAAGGCAATAATGTATTAATGTCTTTGCCTTGACGTTTAATACCTCTACGTAAACGTATTTGAGCCCATGCACTTATTGCCCATACAATAATAACTAAAGAGCCAATGATATTTAACAAGCTAAATACTGCATTAGCATAGAAATTAGCTAGAATAATAATTGCTACTACTAAAATGTAAGTAGTGACTAATGAACGCATCGGTAATTTCGTTTTATTATTTAATTTACTTAAAAACTTTGGTGCTTGCTTTTCATCACTCAAAGAGAAAAGCATTCTACTTGTTGTATACATTCCAGAATTCGCTGCAGATAGTAACGATGTAAGAATAACAGCATTAATAATTGATGCTGCAAATGCTATACCGATTCGATCGAAAACTATAGTAAACGGACTTTGAGATACCGATTGATTTTTATTTAATAATAAAGGATCAGTATAAGGAATAATAGCTGCAATGACGACAATAGATAAAACATAAAATAATAAAATTCTCCAAAATACTTGCTTAACAGCCCTTGGCATAGTTTTTTCAGGATTATCAGATTCACCTGCAGTGACAGCTACAACTTCCGTACCACCCACAGAAAATCCTGCTACAAGTAATACTGCTAAGAAACCAGATAAACCACCTACAAAAGGTGCTTCACCTTTGGTATAATTCTCGAATCCATATGTATGTCCACCAAGAATACCAAAAATCATTAATATACCGACAACAATAAATACAATAATTGTGACTACTTTAATTAATGATAACCAAAATTCTGTTTCACCAAATGCTTTAACAGTAAAGATATTTAATAGGAATATAATCGTTATAAAAATTAAACTCCATACCAGAGGACTAAAAATTTTAAATACATCCCAATAAAATAAAACATTAGAAGCTACCATTACATCAACGCTTGATACTAAAGACCATAAAATGTAATACAACCATCCCATTGTAAAACCGATAGATGGATCAATAAAACGGGTAGCATATGAACTAAACGAACCAGATACAGGATAAAATGTAGCAAGTTCTCCAATAGACGACATTAAAAAGTAAAGCATGATTCCTATCAATAAATAAGCTAAAATAGCTCCTCCAGGTCCTGCCTGAGAAACGACACTACCTGTAGCAACAAAAAGTCCAGTGCCTATTGCGCCTCCGATAGCAATCATAGATATGTGTCTTGACTTAAGGCCGCGTTTCATATTGTTATCTTCCATATAATATCTCCTAAATTAAAATTTAAAATATACAAATCATTTTAATCGTTTTAGTTCAAGTATTCAATAACTTTTGAACAAGTTGTGTTAAAAATTTTAAATTTTCTGATTTTTTAAAAGCGTTTAGTTTTTGTTATGTAGAAAGAAACTGAGTAAATTAAAAGAAATTTATTGCGTAAAAATAAAGGGTATGGTAGAATTTTAAATCGTAAGAATTCCTAATTAAATTATATATAACAAGAAAGGATGTTATTGATGCGCGTTAATATAACTTTAGCTTGCACTGAATGTGGCGATCGTAATTATATTACAACAAAAAATAAACGTAATAACCCTGAGCGTATTGAAATGAAAAAATATTGCCCAAGATTAAATAAATACACGCTACACCGTGAAACTAAATAATTCCTTATCTTTTAAATACGACAAAAAGATAAACTATTATAGACTCATACATGTTTAAGATGAATAACATGTATGAGTCATTTAATTTTAAAATAAATGTCTTTGTAATTTTTCTAAAGTATGTTAAGATATAAAACGTAATTATTACGATTTATAAAAAGGAGATAATATATGGCTAAAAAATCTAAAATAGCTAAAGAATTAAAAAGAGAAAAATTAGTAAATCAATATTATGAATTACGTAAAGAACTGAAAGAAAAAGGTGATTATAAAGCATTAAAAAAATTACCAAGAGACTCATCTCCAACTCGTTTAACAAGAAGATGTAAAGTTACAGGACGCCCTAGAGGTGTAATGAGAAAATTTGAAATGTCTAGAATTGCATTTCGAGAACATGCTCATAAAGGTCAAATTCCTGGTGTGAAAAAATCTAGTTGGTAACTGAAACTAATACTTTAGTCCATTTACATTGTATTTAAAAAATTGTAAAGTATATAAGGATATAAATAATAAGAGCGAGAAAAAGTGATTTCTCGCTCTAAATTACGTTATAAATGATATTGTAAAGAGTCAGATATTTTATTTATGTCTACAGTGTCTTTTAAATTTAAAATGTATAGGGGAAATTTAAAGTATGAAAATTTTTGATTATGAAGATATTCAATTAATTCCAAATAAATGTATTGTTAATAGTAGATCTGAATGTGATACGACTGTACAATTTGGACCAAAAACTTTTAAGTTACCAGTGGTTCCAGCTAATATGCAAACAGTAATGAATGAATCTTTAGCGGAATGGTTTGCAGAAAATGATTATTTTTATATTATGCATCGCTTTAATGAAGTAGGTCGCATACCTTTTATTAAAAAAATGCAAAATAAAGGACTTTTTGCTTCTATTTCAGTGGGGGTGAAGGAAACTGAATTTGAATTTATAGAAAAATTAAAAACTGAGCACTTAATACCTGAATATATTACAATTGATATTGCTCATGGTCATGCTAATTCGGTTATTAATATGATTAAACATATTAAAAAACATATTCCTCAATCATTTGTTATTGCTGGTAATGTAGGAACGCCTGAGGGAGTAAGAGAGTTAGAAAATGCTGGCGCAGATGCTACTAAAGTTGGTATAGGGCCAGGACGAGTGTGTATTACTAAAATTAAAACTGGATTCGGTACAGGAGGATGGCAATTAGCTGCATTAAACATTTGTAGTAAAGCTGCACGTAAACCAATTATTGCCGATGGAGGTATTAGAACACATGGTGATATTGCGAAATCTATTCGTTTTGGAGCCACTATGGTTATGATTGGTTCATTATTTGCAGCGCATGCAGAATCTCCTGGCGAAACAGTTGAGTTAGAGGGTAAACGTTATAAAGAATATTTTGGTAGTGCTTCTGAATTCCAAAAAGGGGAACATAAGAATGTTGAAGGGAAGAAAATGTTTGTGGAACATAAAGGTTCATTAAAAGATACCTTAGTTGAAATGCAACAAGATCTTCAAAGCTCAATTTCCTATGCTGGCGGTAAAGATTTAAAATCACTAACTACTGTTGACTATGTTATTGTAAGAAACTCAATTTTTAATGGTGATAGAGATTAATATATGTTTAGTAGGTGAATATTATTAAAAAGTTCCTTTTATTTACTGCAATATTTTTGTTATTTATCATTATAAAACCTATCGAAGAAAACCAGTTTTTTATTAATTTGCAAAATAACGTAAGAGATAAAGTAGAAGTTTTATTAAATGAAGATACAAGTTTTAAAAATAATGTACTTAAAGTTCCAAAAAAACAAGAATTCGCAGTTAATAATATTCAATTAAATATGTCTCAAAAGGAAGTAGAAAATAAAATAGGGCGACCAAAAAGAGTGACGTCAAATGAATATGGTACAAAATGGTACACTTATTACAATGATGATTATCAAAATTTTTTAATGGTAAGTTACATTAATAATAAAGTTAATGCTTTATTTAGTAATCAAAATATTATAACTTCTAAATCTAAAATTAAATATAATACCCCTAAAAAAGTGGTTGAACAACGTCTTGGTAAACCAGTAGATAAAATTGCAAAAGGACGTTACCGTTTTGTTGTAAAAAATAATGAATATGATGTTTTTTATAAAGATCACATTTATACAACTGCATTTTACGATAAACATAATAAAAATAACTTAACAGGGTTATTGCAAGTGAGTGAATCAATGGAAAACCGATTACAAAAGCAATATGGCGCACCATCTACAACGCTAGAAAAAAGCTTTGAATATCAAAATTTTGATTTAGTTAATGCAGAAAGAAAACAACACGGATTAAATACATTGGATTATTCTAAAAAAATATCTAATACTGCAAGAAAACATAGTGAAGATATGGTTAAAAATAATTATTTTGATCATACTGATTTAAATGGTCATTCACCTTTCGATAGAATGAAACGTGATGGTATTCAATTTAATACTGCCGCCGAAAATTTAGCTTATGGTCAACAAAGTAGTATTTATGCTCACGAAGGACTTATGAATTCTCTAGGACACCGGGAAAATATTTTAAATACGCACGTTAATACATTAGGTGTAGGTGTAGATTTTAATAATCATCGACAACCATTTTGGACAGAAAACTATGCTGGATAATGTTTGATTTAAAGTATATAGGGGTATGTTCTTTTTGCAAGGAAGTTGATATGATGCCTACAAAGAAAAATAAAAAAAAGATATACTTGATAAAGTAAAAGAGATTTTAAATAAAAAATAAAACTAGAAGCGTCTATGCGCTTCTAGTTTTTTGTATATTAAACATATATAAGAGACTTTAACGTAACGAACAAGATATAAACTACAATTCTCTATATAGACCAATGACTTTACCAATAACTGTTACATGATCTAAATATATGGGACTCATAGCACTATTTTCTGGTTGTAAGCGATATCGATTTTTTTCTTTGAAAAAGCGTTTTACAGTAGCTTCATCATCTTCAGTCATTGCTACGATTATATCTCCATTTTCAGCAATAGTTTGGCTTCTTACAATTACTTTATCTCCGTCTAAAATACCCGCTTCAATCATACTTTCACCGATAACATTTAAAATAAACACATCACTATTGTGTGTAGACGTTAAATGTTCAGGTAATGGAAAGTATTCTTCTATATTTTCAACTGCGGTAATCGGAACTCCTGCTGTAACTTTACCGATAACAGGAACATAGATAGTTTCTTCTCTAGTCATATCATTATTTTGGTCATTCACGATTTCAATTGCTCTAGGTTTAGTAGGATCTCTTCTAATATATCCTTTTTCTTCTAATCTAGATAAATGACCATGCACAGTTGAACTTGAGGCAAGACCAACAGCTTCACCAATCTCTCTTACACTTGGTGGATAACCTTTTATTTGAACAACATGTTTAATATAATCATAAATCTCACTTTGTCTTTTAGTTAACTCTCTCATATATAGGCACTCCCTAAGTTTATTTTAATATAGTATAGCATTTTTTGATTTTTTAAACAAACATTTGTTCGTAATTCTATTGACTAGGAACACTAGTTCTGTTAAGGTATTTATACAAACAAATGTTCTAGGAGTGAAAATAAATGCTTAGTAATCATACTAGTCATATCATTAAAAATATAATTGTCCTAGTAGTATCTTGCATCGTTTTTTTGGTGTTTTTTACTAACTTATATCAGAACGCTCATACGGAACACATGTACGAAATTACCGATCATACGATCCCTAAAAAAGCGATGTTAAACGATGATTATAAGAACGATATACCCAATAATACAGAACAAACAGACTATAAAGTGTTCGCATTAGTTAAATAAAGTTTGAGGAATGGTCAGTTTTTTGTTTTTAATCAGTATTATAAAATTAAAATATATGAAAAGACCGTGGATTTTAGTAAAATCTGCGGTCTTTTATTATGATATTATACTTACATACTTTAGATGATGTCTTAGCATTCTAATAACTTTGAATTTACAATGATTAGCTAATCAGTATGTAAACTAAAAATAATATTAGAATAGCTTATTTTTTTATTATAAAGATCAAGTCAATATTTAAATGGAGTATGGTGGACATGTTAAAATAATATAAAGTAGATTATATGACTATGAATGAATAATCTTTAGCTTTTATAAAAAATGATTTGAATAGTTCATGTTAATACTATTTAGTCATTAAATTTAAAATGATAAGGTAAGATAGTGAATTTTATAATTAGAAAGGAAACAAAAGAAGATTATCAGTTTACTGAGCAAGTTGTAAAAAAAGCATTTGAAAAGGAACTATACAGTGATCAAAATGAACATAGTTTAGTTTCAAATTTGAGAAATTCAGATTCATTTATTCCTGATTTATCATTAGTGGCACTATATAATGGAAAAATCATAGGTCATATATTGTTGTCTAAAATTTTTATTATCAATAATGAAAACAAAAAAGCATCATTAGCTTTGGCGCCTGTGTCTGTTTTTCCGGAGTATCAAAATAGAGGTGTAGGTAAACGTTTAATATCAACTGCTTTAAATAAAGCAAAGTCGTTAAATTTTGAATCAGTCATTGTAATGAGACATTCAAATTATTATCCTAAATTTGGATTTGAAAAAGCATCTAAATGGGGTCTTAAAGCTCCGTTTGAAGTGCCAGATGAGTTTTTAATGGCTATTGAATTAAAAGAAAATGCATTAAAAATAGAGTCAGGTATAATTGAATATCCAGATGTATTTTTTAATCACTAGAAATAATAATAAGGTGAAAAGAAGTTAAAAATTTTAAGAAATGGGAATATAAACTATTATATTAAAAATACTTTATTTTAGAATGAGAGCAATGATTCATAATTGAAATCTTCATCTCTTATTTAGTTTTATTTAATAAGGTAATTGATATTAATAAATTTAAAATAGGAAGAGTGATTACATGTCTGAAAATAACTTGAATATAGATAGAATTAATGAATTAGCTAAGAAGAAAAAAGAGCAAGGTTTAACAGAAGCTGAAGCAAAAGAGCAATCTAAATTACGTAAACAATATTTAGATTCTTTTAGAAAAGGTTTCAAACAACAAATTGAAAGCACAAAAGTTATTGATCCAGAAGGTAATGATGTAACGCCTGAAAAACTTAAAAAAATTCAAGAAAGTAAAAAGAATGATCAATAGTTAATAACATTTTGATCATTAAGATTATAATCTTATCATTTACTATATTTTTAAGTTATAATATAAAAAGATGATTAATTCTAGAAGGGAAGTATGTAAGATGTTTAATGAAAAAGACCAATTAGCTATTGATACTATACGTGCATTAAGTATCGACGCAATTGAAGAAGCAAATTCTGGTCATCCTGGTCTGCCTATGGGAGCTGCACCAATGGCCTACACGCTTTGGACTCGCCACTTAAACTTTAATCCACAATCTAAAGACTACTTTAACAGAGATAGATTTATATTATCTGCAGGTCATGGTTCTGCTTTACTATATAGTTTATTACATGTCTCTGGAAGCTTAGAATTAGAAGAATTAAAGCAGTTCAGACAATGGGGTTCTAAAACACCCGGACATCCTGAGTTTCGACATACAGATGGTGTTGAAGTTACAACAGGTCCATTAGGACAAGGATTTGCTATGTCTGTGGGGATGGCTTTAGCTGAAACTCATTTAGGTGGTAAATTTAATAAAGGTGATATTAACATTGTAGATCATTATACTTACGTGTTGGCTTCAGATGGAGATTTAATGGAAGGTATTTCTCATGAAGCAGCTTCATTTGCTGGCCATAATCAATTAGATAAACTTATTGTATTATACGATTCAAATGATATTTCACTTGATGGTGAACTTAACAAATCTTTCTCAGAAGATGTAAAACAACGTTTTGAAAGTTATGGATGGAATCATATTTTAGTAAAAGATGGCAACAATTTAGAAGAAATTGATAATGCTATTACTAAAGCTAAACAGCAAAATGGTCCTACGTTAATTGAAGTTAAAACAATTATTGGTTACGGCGCGCCAAACGTTAGCGGTACAAATGGTGTTCACGGAGCTCCACTTGGTACTGATGAAAGAAAACTTACATTGGAAGCATATGGATTAGATCCAGAAAAACGTTTCAATGTTCCAGAAGAAGTATATGAAATCTTCCAAACAACAATGCTAAAACGTGCAAATGATCATGAAGATGAGTGGAAAGAAAAATTAGAAACATATACAGAAAAATATCCAGAGTTAGCTGAAGAATTTAAATTGGCAATCAGTGGTAAATTACCTGAAAATTATAAGGATGAATTACCAAAATTCAGTAGTGATCATAATGCAGCTACTCGTGCAGATTCTGGAGAAATCATTCAAGCAATTAGTAAATCTGTTCCTTCATTCTTTGGTGGTTCTGCAGATTTGGCAGGATCTAATAAATCAAATGTTAAAGAAGCTACAGATTACAATCCTAATACTCCAGAAGGTAAAAATGTTTGGTTTGGTGTAAGAGAATTTGCTATGGGTGCTGCAGTAAACGGTATGGCAGCACATGGAGGTTTACATCCTTATGGTGCTACATTCTTCGTATTTAGCGATTACTTAAAACCAGCATTACGCTTATCTGCAATTATGGGATTGAATGCAACATTTATCTTTACACATGATTCAATTGCTGTAGGTGAAGATGGTCCAACTCACGAACCTATTGAACAGTTAGCAGGTTTAAGAGCTATTCCCAATATGAACGTCATTCGTCCAGCAGACGGTAATGAAACAAGAGTAGCATGGGAAGTTGCATTAGAATCTAAACAAACACCAACATCTCTAGTTTTAACTCGTCAAAATCTTCCTTATTTAGATGTAGATGAAGAAACGGTTGAAGAAGGCGTACGAAAAGGTGCATATGTTGTATTTGAAACTGAAACTAAACCTGAATATCTATTGTTAGCAACTGGCTCAGAAGTAAGTTTAGCAATTGAAGCAGCTAAAGATTTAGATAAACAAGGTAAAGGTGTAAGAGTAGTTTCTATGCCAAACTGGTTCGCTTTTGAGCAACAATCAGACGAGTATAAAGAATCAGTTATTCCAAAAGAATTAACTAAACGTGTTGCAATTGAAATGGCTTCACCACTCGGTTGGTATAAATATGTAGGCACTGAAGGTAAAGTCATTGGAATCGATGGTTTTGGTGCAAGTGCACCAGGAGACTTAGTGGTTGAAAAATATGGCTTTACTAAAGAAAATATTTTAAATCAAATTCGCACTTTTTAATATTATGATTTAGTCAACATAGAGAGCGGGAAATGAATTCAAAATGAGTTCTTGCCTGCTCTTTTTTATTTTGTGAAGAGCACTTTATATGAAGTGATTTATAATTATTAGTATTCGTGCTAAACAGTTTGTTAATATAAACGTTAAGTGGTGTTATTCTATAACTAACTCTTGAAATCAAGATAGTTATTTAGTAAAATTCAGTAGGATATAGAAAGTGGGTGAAACAATGGCAACTTGGTTAGCAATTTTATTAATCATTGTAGCACTTATCATCGGACTAGTTGGTGGTTTCTTCTTAGCAAGAAAATATATGATGGACTATTTGAAAAAAAACCCACCTATCAATGAAGAAATGTTACGTATGATGATGATGCAAATGGGACAAAAACCGTCTCAAAAGAAAATCAATCAAATGATGACGATGATGAACAAAAACATGGATCAAAACATGAAGAGTTCAAAAAAATAATAGTTATTAAAGGATTGTATGCCATAAGGGTTTACAATCCTTTATTTTTGGTGTAAAACATGTTTAGTTGGAGTATTTAAGAATTATAATAGTATTAAAATTTTAGTTATGTGAATATAAGAAGGTGTAAATTTGGCATATTTAGTTTTTTCCATAGTATTTGCATTGTTTATGGGGATTGTTGTCATAGTTATTCGTATGAAAGCACAAAAGTTCCCTGTAAATGAAAAGAAAATTATTTTACCTCCTATCTTTATGTCAACAGGTGCTTTGATGTATGTCATTCCATATTTTAGATTAACTGGGGCTGAAATTTTAGAATCTATCATTTTAGGTGTGATATTTTCATCTGTACTTATCTGGACAAGTCACTTTGAAGTTCAAGGCACTGAGGTATATATGAAACGATCAAAAGCGTTTCCAATCATTTTAATTTCGCTTTTAATTATTAGAACAATCATAAAAATATTTATTAGTAGCTCTATTGATCCAGGAGAAATCGGAGGCATGTTCTTTTTATTGGCATTTAGTATGATTGTTCCTTGGCGTTTAGCTATGTTATATAAATATAAAAACGTTAAAAAATCTTTAGTCTCATAATAGAGATTAATATGATTACCTTATCTAAAATTAAATAAAATATTATTATTTTGATATTAAATTGAATTGAAGTTTAGAGCGAGTATGTGAGTTCATTGAGAATTCAATCTCGCTCTTTTTTAAATAAATTATAAATCTTTAAAAAGTAAGGGGAATGTTATGAAAATTATACATACTGGAGATTGGCATTTAGGGAAGATACTTAACGGAAAACAATTTCTTGAAGACCAATCATTTATTTTAGAACAATTTATTCAATGTTTAAAAGATGAAAAACCTGATGTAGTTGTGATTTCTGGGGATATTTATGATACAACTTATCCGAGTAAAGAAACCATTTATCTTTTTGAAAATGCTATTCATACGATTAATATAGATATGAATATCCCCATGATTATTTCTAATGGTAATCACGACGGTAAAGAACGATTGAATTACGGTGCTTCATGGTTTGAACATTCCAAACTCTTTATTCGTACAAAATTAAAACATATGAATCAGCCTATCGTATTTAATGATGTACATTTCTATGTACTTCCATTTGCTACTATTAGTGAAGTAAAAGAATTTTTTAAAGATGCTTCTATTCAAACGTATCAACAAGCAACAGAAAAATGTATTAATTATATAGTAGAAAATTTGAATAAAGAGAAAATAAATATTTTAATTGGTCACTTAACGATAAATGGGGGAAAAACATCAGATTCAGAAAGACCTTTAACAATTGGGACTGTTGAAAGTGTTACTAAATCGTGTTTTAACGTATTTGATAAAGTGTTATTAGGACATTTACATCATCCATTTAGTATTAAAGATGACATTATTGATTATTCTGGTTCACTGTTACAATATTCATTTTCAGAAATAAACCAGCCTAAGGGATATAAACGTTTGGTGATTAAAGATAAAAATGAAATATCAACATCATTTGTGCAACTTAAACCTTTAAGAGAGCTTGAAGTGGTTGAGGGCGAGTATGATGAAGTGATTCAAGGACATATTCAACCTAAAAATAAAGATAATTATATACATTTCAAACTTAAAAATATGTCGTATATTAGTGATCCAATGATTCATTTAAAACAACTATTCCCTAATACTCTTGCGCTTAGCAATATTACTTTTGAAAATGAGGGACCTTTACATCAGACACAAATACAACAACAAGACGACCAAACTATTATTAAGCAATTTTATAAGATGATTACAGATAATGAGATGACAAAATACCAGGAAGAAAAAATAAATAATTTAATCACTTTGGTATCGAATAAGGAGGTCTAAAATGAAACCAATAAAATTAACGTTACATAATTTTGGCCCATTCTTACATGAAATGATTGATTTTACTCAAATTAAAAATGATCAACTTTTTTTAATTAGTGGTAAAACTGGTTCGGGAAAAACCATGATATTTGATGCAATTGTATTTTCGTTATTTGGAAAAGCTTCTACAGAAGGCAGAAGTGAAGCGGGATTAAGAAGTCATTTTGCAGAGGCAAAATCTCCTATGTGGGTTGAATATGAATTTCAACTTAATGAAAAATATTTCAAAATTATTCGTCAAGGCGCTTTTACTAAAGAAGGAAACACTAGTCAAACACCAGGAAAACTAGATGTGTATGAATATGATTCTAAAAGTGAAACATATGAATTAAGAGAAAGTAAAATCAGCGCTGGAAATCAATATATTAAATCATTACTAGGAGTTAATGCTGAACAATTTAGACAGTTATTTATTCTTCCACAAGGTGAATTCAAAAAATTTTTAGTATCCAATAGTACAGATAAACAGGGGATATTAAGAACTTTATTTAATAGTATACGTTTTGAAGAAATTCAAAAACTTCTTCAAAGTGAAGTGAAAGAAGAGAAAAAACAAATTGAAAAAAGATACAATCAAATAAAATTACTATGGGAAGATATCGAAGCATTTGATGATGAGCAATTAATTCAATTTAAACAAATTCATCACATGAAAACTCAAGAATTAATACAGACTATTCCCGATTTTAGAGCAATAGGTCATCAAATCGAAGAAAAAAGACTGCATCTAAAAAATGAGCAAAACGAACAATTGCTTTCTATAACAAAACGTATTGATTTAAATAAAACGTTAGAACAACAACTGAGTGAACTGAAAGAATATCATCAATTAAAACATCAGTTAGATGAACAAATGGATGACATAAATGCATTAAAAGTAAAATTAAATCGATTAAATGATGCTGGCATGCTGTTTAATTTATATGATCAACAACACTTTAAAGAAGAAAAACATCAAACAATAAAAAACAAAATAATAGAAACTGAAAATAAAATATCGCAATTAAATAATAAAATAAACATGCTTGAAAAAGAACGTAAACAATTAGACAAGATGAGTGACTCATATCATTTAAAAAGTGAGCGTTTAGAACAATCGAAGCCCTTTTATAATTATTTGAATAAATATCAACAAGCATTTAAAGAGCAAGAACATATTATTCACAGTTATAATGAAATGATGAAAGAGCAAGAGCAGTTAATTAATAAAGAACATAAAATGAGTAAATCTATTGATATCTATAAAGTGGATAATAAAGCTATTGATGAGCTGACTGAACAAATATATCAATTACAAAAACAATTAGATGAACAACAGAATTTAAAAGATAAGTATGAAAAGCAAGTTTCCCTAAAACGACAATATCATCAACATTCAAAAGAGGTACAAAATTTAAAAAATGACATCGATACACTTAATCAACAGTTAGGAATCATTGATAAACGTAATATTGATTTAAATGATAAACAAACCTTTATTATTGAAATACAGTCAGCGTTACGTATTGGTGATACATGTCCAATATGTGGAAATGAAATTGAATCTTTAAATCAGCATATTGATTTCGAAACTATTAATCAAAATCATCAATTACTTGATAAACTTTCTAATGAAATGAATGAAAAAAAACAGCATTTAAGTAAAAGTGAAGCGACGTGTGAATTACTCTCTCAAAGCATATCAGATTTAGGAGAGATAGAGTATAAATCGATTAATTTAGACCAAATCAAAGAAAAGTTACAAAGTGCAAAGTCTGAAAAAATACAATTACAACAACAATTAGAAGAGTTAGATAAATTACAACAAAAATTTCATACGTTACAGCAAGAGAAGCATCAGCAGGAACTTAAATTAGAGAAATTAGCTTCTCAAAAACGTCAGAATCAGACTTTAATTCAAGATTTTAAAATAAGTACAGGATATTCAAGTATTGAAACTTTTAAAGATTATTACTTAAGTCTTCGAAAAGAGATTGATGAATATCATCAACATGTTGATGATACTAATAAAAATATACAATCATATCAAAATGCGCTAGCTTTAGAAAATAATAGTGGTGATAATTATTTAGCTACGAGTAAAGAACTACAAAAAGAATTAGATTATTTTACAACAACTATCCGAAAAGAAATGAAACGATTAGGTTTAGAAAATGAAGATGAAATAAAAAAATTAAAGCATGAACTTCAAGATAAAGAATATATTGAAAAAAGAATTAATCACTTCGATAAGGAACAACATAAATATAACGTTGAAATAGAACGATTAACACGCCTTACAAGTGAAAAAGAACTTGAAGATATATCTAATCTTGAAATGCAAAAAGAACATATCGGAAAAAAATATAATCAGTATGTTAATGATGTTGTATCAATACAATATAAAATTAAGAAGAATGATGAAAAATTTGCAAAAATAGAAAAACATATTCACTATTTAGATGAAGAGTTAAAAGAGCAGCAACAAATTTTTAATTTATCTGAGGTTTTATCAGGAAAGAATCATCAAAAATTATCGCTTGAAAACTATGTATTAATTTATTATTTAGAAAGAATTATACATCAAGCAAATATTAGATTAGATATAATGAGCGGACGAAGATACCAACTTAAACGAAGAGAATCAATATCACAAGGATATAGTGGATTAGAAATCGATGTATTTGATTTATATTCTAATAAAGCAAGACATATTAGTTCATTATCAGGGGGAGAAACGTTTCAAGCATCACTAGCTCTAGCATTAGGATTAAGTGAAGTCGTACAACAAGAATCTGGAGGTATTACGTTAGAATCAATGTTTATCGATGAAGGATTCGGCACACTTGATCAAGAAACTTTAGAAACATCTCTTGATACATTATTAAATTTAAAAACATCTGGACGGATGGTAGGAATTATCTCTCATGTGAGTGAATTAAAACAACGAATTCCATTAATACTTGAAGTAAATACAAATCAGTATCAAAGTTACACAAAATTTAAATGGAAATAACAAAACACGAGGTTGGGACATAGTCCTAGCAAAATAGTCAGTAAATGAGTTTATTATAAATTCATTTACTGGCTTCTTTATTTACAACACTACGTATGGTTGATTCACTTTCTTAGAGAACAGCTTCAACCTGTAGCTTGTCCTGTTCCCTCAAGCATCTCGCCGCTTATATGTAATTTTAAATTAAAATTAAAATACTTTTAAAAAATAAGGGCCTTCGTATAATTTAATAAATACCAATTAACCAAATTAATGAGGTGCATTATGTGTAAATAATATAATATGACTTAACTTACGCTACCAATGGAAACTTCAGTACATGTGGCTATCACAAAATTAAAAACCTTCTTATAAAACGATGGATCGATTTAGAGGTATTCCAAATGTAGATGCTTTATTAGATTCATTATTTATTCAATGTCATAGTCAGTATTTGAAACAAAATTTTATAGATGATCAGGCTATTTTTATTGATAGTACGAAAGTTGAGGCGAATACCAATCGATATACCTTTGTATGGAAAAAGTCTTCAAAACTATGAGTCAAGGATGAATGCAGATTCTAAAGCACTCTATCATGAATAGGTGACAAATAAAATCATACCTGAGATTAAAAAAGATCACGATAATGACTTAACAAAAGAAGAAATAGATTTGATCGGTAGTCATTTAGATAAAGAAATCGAAGATTTAAACCAACATATCGATAATGAAAAATGGACTAAAATAAGAAAACAGATACGTCTCAAAAGAACTAAAATTAAACAATACAAAAA
>NZ_KV821145.1:23476-24293 GCF_001815595.1 Staphylococcus sp. HMSC070D05
TTTATGAGAATGAAAGAAGATTATATGAAAAAATGGACAACTCAAACCAGGGTATCATTTGCAAATAGCGACAAATTCTCCATTTGTTTTATCTTATCATGTGTATCAAAATCCGACTGATACAAGAACAATGATACCATTTTTAAATTCAATTCAAGAGACCTACGGTCATTTACCTGAATATATTGTAGCTGATGCAGGTTATGGTAGCGAACCCAATTATATGGCAATTATAGATGATTTTAATCGAATACCACTTATAACCTACGGTATGTTTATAAAAGATAAAAAATATAAAAGTGCCATCTTTAATACTCAAAATTAGGGTTATAATGAAATTAGAGATGAATACATTTGTCCAAACAATAAAAGACTAGGATTTAAAAGATATGCCTATCGCTACGATAAATATGTTTTAAACGAGACTTTAAATGATATGAATGTGATGATTGTTTAGAATGTCCTCTGAAACATCAATGCATGAATTTCAATACAAAAACAAATAAAAAAATAATGAAAGGTTATAATTGGGAATATTTTAAAGCCCAAATTAATAAAAACCTTTCAGAACCAAAAACAAAAACCATCTATAGTCAAAGAAAAATCGATGTAGAGTCTGTTTTTGCATTTATGAAGGCGATTTTTGTTTCCCTCGAATATCCATTAGAGAGATAATTAAAGTTAAAAGAGAACTAGGAGTTGTGCTAATGGCACTTAATATAAGAAAAGTAACAACTTAACAAGCTGAAAATAATCAAAAAATTATAAAAAAGACAATTTCTATCTTATTTCAATAGAAATTGTCTTTTTTCACTTA